>JAVHWE010000178.1:0-7641 GCA_032160285.1 Micromonosporaceae bacterium
GCGACGACTACCCGGACTTCCTGTTCCCACAGATGACCGCGCCGGAAATGGCGCCGGCGAACTGGGAACCGACCTTCGTCGACTACTTCTACCTGTCGTTGACCAATGCGACCGCGTTCAGCCCGACCGACACGCTGCCGTTGTCGCGCTGGGCGAAGCTCACGATGGCGGCCGAATCGGTGGTGTCGCTGTTGACCGTCGCGCTGCTGGTTGCCCGCGCGGTCAACATTCTGAAAAGACGTCCAGCAGCGCGGCCCGAAGCGGCGCCGCGCGGTCGGCGAACATGCGCTGCGCGGCGACGTACTCGGCCCGCCCGTCCGGGGTCTCCACCCGTACCGGGGGGTATCCGAGGTCGGCCAGATCATAGGGGCTCGCCCGCATGTCCAGCGCGCGGACGTCACGGGCCAGGGCGAAGCAGTCCGCGACCAGTTCGGCGCTGGTGAGCGGGCTCAACGTGTACGCCCACTTGTAGAGGTCCATGGTGGCGTGCAGGCAGCCGGGCTGCTCCGTCGCCACCTGCGTATCGCGGGTTGGTCGCAGGACGTTGAGCGGTCGTGCCGGTTCGGTGAAGAAGCGGTACGCGTCGAAATGGCTGCACCGGATCGTGCCCGCCTCGACCACCCGGTCGGTTCCGGCCGGACCGAGGCGCAGCGGCCGGTCGGGGTGTCGGATCTGGTCGCCCGGCTGCCGGTAGACCATTGCCCACTCGTGCATGCCGAAGCAGCCGAGCTGGGCACCACGGGACGCGGTAGCGGTGAGCAGGCCCCTGATCCAGGCGATCGACTCCGATCTCCGGCCCAGTACGGCCTCGACGTCTACTGTGGATCCGACCGGCGTGGTGCGGTATCCGGCACCGAGGCTTTCGGCGCCCGCCAACGCGACGCCCACGCCGGGATGCCAGCGCCGTAACCGGGCCGGACTGTACGAGTAGTAGGTGAACAGGAAGTCCTCGACCGGGTGCTTGACGTGGCGCTGGCGCCGTTCGAGGTGCGGGACGATCCACGCGTCGACGCGGGCGCGGTGCGCGTCCGCCCGCGCGGACCACGTCGGCCGGTCGACAATGGTGAGCTGCCGGGCGCGCACCGGTGGTGGTGAGCCGGCGTTCGTCGCTGACCCGCCGCGACTGCGACCCATGCGATCGAGTATGTCACGGTCGGCACCGCGGCCGGTCCTGCGTGCGGGCGCCGCGCTGCACCCGGCTAGATTGACCCGGTGCGTATCGCTCGTTTCGCTCACAGCAATGGAATGTCGTTCGGCGCGGTCGAGGGGGACCCGACCGCCGGTGCCGACGGGTTGACCCTGGCGGAGATCGACGGCCACCCGTTCGGCCGGATCACCTTCACCGGTCAGCGCTGGGCGTTGGACGACGTCCGCCTGCTCTCGCCGATCCTGCCGAGCAAGATCGTCGGTATCGGCCGCAACTACGCCGACCACGCCGCCGAGTTGGGCAACGAGGTACCGGCCGAACCGCTGATGTTCCTCAAACCGTCGACATCGGTGATCGGCCCCGGCGACGTGGTCCGCCTGCCGGCGCAGTCCGAGCAGGTCGAGCACGAGGCGGAGCTGGTGGTCGTGATCGGGCCGCCGGGGGCGCGGCGTGCCGACCGGGCCGCCGCGGAGCGGGCCATCTTCGGGTACACCTGCGGCAACGACGTGACGGCCCGTGACCTCCAACGTCGGGACGTGCAGTTCACCCGGGCCAAGGGCTTCGACTCGTTCGGACCGCTCGGTCCGTGGATCGTGACCGGGCTGGACGTGTCGGACCTGGAGGTGCGCTGCGAGGTGCTGCCCGCCGGGGCGCCGGCCGGTACCGAGGCCGAGGTGCGTCAGCTCGGCCGTACCCGGGACATGATCTTCGATCCGGTGACCCTGGTGTCGTACGCGTCGCACGTGATGACCCTGCTCCCCGGCGACGTGGTGATGACCGGTACCCCGGCCGGGGTCGGTCCGCTGGTCGACGGCGACACCGTGATGGTCCGCATCGAGCAGATCGGTACCCTCACCAACCGGGTGGTGACGCTGGACTGACCTGCCCGGGTGTCGGGTTCCGGGATCCGATTTGGCTCGGCACAGGCGCTCGGGTAAAGTTCACGATCGGTGCGTGAGCACCCAATGGGGTATGGGGTAATTGGCAGCCCAACTGATTCTGGTTCAGTTAGTCTAGGTTCGAGTCCTGGTACCCCAGCGCCACGAAGTTCGATGGCAACGGCACCACCCCCTGGCCCCGTCGTCTAGTGGCCCAGGACGCCGCCCTCTCAAGGCGGTAGCACGGGTTCGAATCCCGTCGGGGCTACACCGAAGCGCTCTGAGACCCCTCAGGGCGCTTTCCCGTATCGCGCCCACCCTCTCCCCGGAAAGGGTGCGTTAGAGGCCGGAGAGGCGTTGGCCGGCTCTGACGACGGCCATGGCGTGGCGGTCGCCGGGGCGGCGGCCCAGGCGTTCGATGGGGCCGGAGACGCTGATCGACGCGATGACGCGGCCGGTGCGGTCCCGGATGGGGGCCGAGACGCTTGCCACGCCCAGTTCGCGTTCGGCGACGCTCTGCGCCCAGCCGCGGCGACGCACCTCGGCCAGGGTCCGGCCGGTGAACTTGCAGCGGGGCAGCAGGGGCATGACGGCCTCCGGCGGCTCCCACGCCAACAGCACCTGTGCGGCCGAGCCGGCCGTCATCGGCAGGGCGGACCCCACCGGCACCGTGTCGCGCAGTCCACTGGCCCGCTCGGCGGCCGCGACGCACAACCGTTCGTCCGCGCGGCGAAGGTAGAGCTGGGCGCTTTCGCCGGTGGCGTCCCGTAGCGCGGTCAGCATCGGCTCGGCGGCGGTGAGCAGGACGTCGGGCGCCGCGTTGGCCAACTCGCCCAGGCGCGGGCCCGGCCGCCAGCGGCCCTGCGCGTCACGCACGAGCATCCGATGAATCTCGAGCGCCTGCGCCAACCGGTGTGCGGTGGCCCGCGGCAGCTTCGTCCGGTCGACGAGTTCGGCCAGGCTGGCGCCGTCGACACAGGCCGCGAGAATGACCACCGCCTTGTCGAGCACGCCGACACCGCTCATACTGTGTCCCACGAGCCGAAACATACCTCCCAAACTTTAGGATGTCCAGATGCTGGGAGAAGCACCGAGAACGCTGTCCGAGAAGGTCTGGGAGGCGCATGTGGTCCGCGCCCACTCCGGCGAGCCTGACCTGCTGTACATCGATTTCCACCTGTTGCACGAGGTGACGAGTCCGCAGGCGTTCGACGGGCTGCGGATGTCGGGTCGGCCGGTCCGCCGGCCGGACCTGACGCTGGCCACCGAGGATCACAACACCCCGACCGACAACCTGTTGGCGATAGCCGACCCGATCAGCCGGACCCAGATCGAGACGCTCCGCAAGAACTGCGCGGACTTCGGCGTCCGACTGCATCCGCTTGGCCACGCCCAGCAGGGCATCGTGCACGTGATCGGGCCGCAGCTGGGCCTGACCCAGCCCGGGATGACGATTGTCTGTGGTGATTCACACACCGCCACCCACGGCGCGTTCGGCGCGCTGGCCTTCGGTATCGGTACCAGCGAGGTGGAGCACGTTCTCGCCACCCAGACGCTGCCCCAGCAGAAGCCGAAGACCATGGCCGTCACCGTCACCGGCGAGCTGCCGTTCGGGGTCACCGCCAAGGACCTCATCCTCACCCTCCTCGCCCAGGTCGGTACCGGTGGTGGACGCGGCCACATCGTCGAGTACCGCGGGCCGGCCATCGAGAAGCTGTCGATGGAGGGCCGGATGACGGTGGCGAACATGTCGATTGAATGGGGCGCCAAGGCCGGTCTGGTGGCGCCCGATGACACCACATTCGCGTACCTGAAGGGGCGCCCGTACGCCCCGACGGGGGCGGACTGGGACACCGCCATCGGGTACTGGCGGGGCCTGCGCACCGATCCGGGCGCTCGCTTCGACGCCGAGGTGATCCTCGACGCGAACGTCCTGGTGCCGTTCGTGACCTGGGGCACCAACCCGGGCCAGGGCGCCCGGCTGGACTCCGCGGTCCCGGATCCGGCCGCCTTCGACAACGAAGCCGACCGCACCGCCGCGGAACGGGCGCTGCAGTACATGGATCTGCGCCCCGGTACGGCACTCCGTGACATCGCGGTGGACGTGGTGTTCCTCGGCTCCTGTACCAACGGGCGGCTGGAGGACCTGCGGGCAGCGGCCGAGGTGCTGCGCGGCCGCCACGTCGCCGAAAGTGTACGGATGATGGTGGTTCCGGGCTCGGCGGCGGTGCGTGCGGCGGCCGAGGAGGAGGGGCTGCACGAGGTCTTCACCGCGGCCGGGGCCGAGTGGCGGTTCGCCGGCTGCTCGATGTGCCTCGGCATGAATCCGGACACGCTCAAGCCCGGCCAGCGCTCGGCCTCCACCTCCAACCGCAACTTCGAGGGTCGGCAGGGCCGTGGCGGCCGTACCCACCTCGTGTCGCCCCCGGTGGCGGCCGCCACGGCGGTCACCGGCCGGTTGACCGCACCCGCCGACCTGAACTGAGAGAAGAAAGCATGGACAAGTTCACCGTTCACACCGGCACCGCCCTGCCGTTGCGGCGATCCAACGTGGACACCGATCAGATCATCCCGGCGGAGTACCTGAAGCGGGTCACCAAGACCGGATTCGCCGACGGCCTGTTCAACGCGTGGCGCGCCGACCCGGCTTTCGTGCTCAACAATCCGGCGTACGCGGGCGCCTCGGTCCTGATCGCCGGCCCCGAGTTCGGGACCGGTTCGTCCCGGGAACACGCTGTGTGGGCTTTGCGTGACGGAGGATTTCGGGCCGTCATCGCGCCCCGGTTCGGGGATATCTTCCGGGGCAACGCACTCAAAGACGGACTGCTGCCGGTCGAGCTCGAACTCGTTGCTGTGGAGCAGCTGTGGGATGCCGTCGAAGCCGAGCCGACGGTAGCGGTGACGGTGGACCTCGAGGCCCGACAAATCCGTGCGGGCGAGCACATTTGGCCATTCGGACTGGACGACTTCAGCCGTTGGCGCCTGCTGGAAGGCCTCGATGACATCGCTCTCACATTGCGCCACGAAGATGCCGTCTCAGCGTATGAAGAGCGTCGTCCGGAGTGGATGCCGGCCGTCATCTAGGGGTAGGTGCAACGGGTTTGGCCGGTGGTCATTTGGGCCGCCGGCCAAATTCGTTGCGACACAACGATTTCTTTTTTCGCACATGTTTGTATCCTGGCCACGTGGGACATACGTTGCGCGCAGAATGAACGCGCAAGTCCAGGTACCAGGAGGAAATCGTGAACAAGGCCGAGCTCATCGATGCGCTGTCAGGTCGTCTCGGTGACAAACGAGCCGCGACGCAGGCACTGGACGCAGTGCTGGCGGAGATCCAGAACGCGGTCACCAAGGGCGACAAGGTAGCCATCACCGGTTTCGGCGTCTTCGAAAAGAAGGTCCGAGCCGCGAGAACCGCGCGCAATCCGCGTACCGGAGAAGCTGTGAAGGTCAAGAAGACCTCCGTTCCGGCGTTCCGCCCCGGCGCGGGTTTCCGGGACCTTGTCGCCAGCGGCAAGGTGCCGAAGGCCGCCGTCGCCAAGAAGACGGCGACCAGGGTGACCGGCCGGACCGCCGCGACGAAGACCGCCACCAAGGCGGCTGCGACCAAGGCGACGGCGACCAAGGCCACCGCGACAAAGGCCCCGGCCAAGACGGCGACGAAGGCGGCTGCGACGAAGACCGCCGCCAAGACGGCGGCCAAGAGCACCGCGACGAAGGCGGCCAAGGCGACGACCGCGCGGCCGGCGGCCACCAAGACGGCGGCGAAGACCACAGTGACGAAGGCCACCAAGGCGGCACCGGCGCGCAAGACGACGGCGAAATCCACCAAGGCCGCCGCCGCTCCGGCGGCGCGGCGATCGACGACGGCGAAGGCGACACCGACGCGCTCGGCCGCGAAGGCGGCACCGACGCGCTCGGCCGCGAAGGCGGCACCGACGCGGTCCGCGACGAAGGCACCGACGCGGTCGGCCGCGAAGGCGGCACCGACGACCAGGAAGGTCACGTCGGCCAAGCGCTGACAACGCTGGTTCGCGGCGCCCTTGCGCGCCGCGAACGGGCACCGGGCTCCCGACGGGGCCCGGTGCCCTGTCGTTGTACCGGATTCACGGCCCGACGGCCGGCCTCACGGGTCAAAGCGGTCGGCACCGACGAAGTCGGCACCCGCGAAGCCGAGGATCCACGCCGAGCCTTTGGGTGTGCGGTACGCCTGGCGGTCGCGCCCGGACAGCGTCCCGACCACGTCCGGGATGATGCCGCCTTGACTGCAGACCACCGTCACGCCGTCGCGGCCATCGTCATCGGCGGAACTGTCGCCGCCGCCCCGGGCACCGCCGTCGCCCGGACCCGCGGGATCGCCTACGCCCCCGGGATCGCACTCGCCGCCGGATTTGGCGCGGTCCCAGCCGTTGGGGCTGACCGCGACGTGGTTCGCCAGATCGCGAATGATGTCGGTGTCGGCTGGCGCGCCGGCCGACTCGGCGAACCGGTTGTCGACCTCGATCGGCAGCCGGACGAGCTCGGCCAGCGGCCGTACCGTCTGCACGCACCGGACCGGTCCGGCGCTGATGATGCGGGTCGGTTCGTACGCCGCCAACAACGGTGCCAACGCCGCGGCGGTGGCCGGGCCGGTACCCGCCAACGGCCGGTCGGCGTCAGCGCCCGGCCATGCCGAACGCTCACCGGCGTACGCGTGACGCAGCAGGACGACGAGCCGGTTGACCCGGCACAACCGGGGGTACGCCGCCAGGACACCCCGGTCGTGGGCGTACGTGAGAAGTGCGCCCGCCCGCGCCACCGGTACCCACCGCACCTCGTCGACCTCGTCGCCGGGGGGTAGCTCGATCACCCGCCGGGCGTCCATGGCCCAGTAGTCGACCAGCTTCTCGATGTCCGGATCGCCGGTCAGGTACCGGGTCGTCGGCAACCGTAGCCGGGGCACCGCGTATACCCCAGTCTCCTCGCGCACCTCCCGGATCGCGGCGATGAGTGGATGCTCGCCCGGGTCGAGCTTGCCCTTCGGCAACGACCAGTCGTCGTAGCGCGGTCGGTGGACGAGCACCACCTCGGGGCCGTCGGGGCCGGCTCGCCCGACCACGCCGCCGGCGGCCCGAACCACCCGCGTACTCACGGTCCCGCCGCGGTCACGACGGCAGCCAGCCGGTCAGCGCGGGCCGGTCGGCGGCCGCCCAACTCGCCGGGAACCGCTGGCGCACATCGCGGATGGTGGTGCGTTCCCGCTCGTACAGCCGACCGGCGGTGACCGCGAGCTCATGGTCGGCCGGGTCCGCGGTGGCGGCCGCCAACCACGTCTCGGCCGCCACCGCCGCGTCCTGGTGCTCGCCGAGCAGATCCTGCACCCGCCCCAACGCCTTCGCCAGCTCGGACGCGCCGCCGCCGAGGGTCTCGGCGACCGCGTCGATGGCGTAGCGGGCGCGCTTGCCCCGGATCCGGAGCGCGTGCCACCGGTGGTCCGGGTCGTTGGGCGAGACGCCCGTTGCGGCACGCAGCTTGCGCCAGGGCCGGTCGACGAGGGCCGGCAGGACGTCCCGCGCCGACTTATCGGCGCCGGCGGCCAGCTGAGGTGCCCGTGACGCCACGATCAGGCGCTCCAGC
>JAVHWE010000209.1:0-3731 GCA_032160285.1 Micromonosporaceae bacterium
GTGTCAGCAGGTACACGTCGGTGAGGAAATCGCCGAACGACTTGCTGGAGTGCCGTTTCCGGCTCTCGCGCAGCCGGGCCCGCAGTTGCCGCGCGGTTGGCGTCGCCACGGCGGGCACCGCCCAGCCGGACACCGCCCCGCTCACGATCCGATCTCGATCCGCACGTCGGCGACCGCGTCGACCAGCTCGCCGTCGTGCGAGGCCATCAGCACCGAGGTACCCGCCGCCTTCTCCCGGCGCAGCCGGTCCGCCAACCAGGCCCGCCCACGTACGTCCAGCCGCTGCTCCGGCTCGTCCAGCACGAGCAGGCGGCGCGGGCGTACGAAGCAGGAGGCCAGCGCGAGGCGGCGGCGCTGGCCGCTCGACAGCGTCGCGGGGAGCTGGTCACGGGCGGGTTCGAGGCCGAGCTCGACGAGCACATCCTCGACCGGATCGGTCACCGCCGTGCCGGCCTGATCACCGGCGACCGGACGGCCGCCGTGGGCGTAGGCCAGCAGGTGCAGATGCTCGATCACCGACAGGTCCGGGAAGAAGTCGATGTCGTCCAGCGCCGCCGCGACGACCGACCGCATCCACGGATCGGTCTCGTCGAGGCGCCGGCCGTTCAGGCGCACCTCACCCCCGTCGGCCCGGTCGGCCCCGACGACGCACCGCAGCAGGGTCGTCTTGCCCGACCCGTTCGGGCCGAGGACCACGGCCACCTGACCCGGACGGACCGTGAAGCTGATCTCGTCGAAGATCAGAAGGTTGCCGAAGGTACGGGTCAGGCCCGTGACGATGAGCGCGTCCACACCGTCAGACTGTTCCAGGCCCGATCAACCCGCATCACACCAGGCGTCGATCGGCCGCCCACCGCGACAGCTCGTACCGGTTGGACATCTGCAGTTTGCGCAGCACGTTCGATACGTGGGTCTCGACGGTCTTGATCGAAATGAACAGTTCCTTGGCGATCTCCTTGTAGGCGTAGCCCCGCGCCAGCAGCCGCAGCACCTCGCGTTCGCGGTTGGTGAGCTGGTCGAGTTCCGGGTCGGCGAGCGGCGCCTGGGGCCGCGCGGCGAACGCGTCGAGCACGAACCCGGCCAGCCGTGGGCTGAACACCGCGTCGCCGTCGGCAACCCGGCGGACCGCCGCCGCCAGCTCGTCGGGCGAGATCGTCTTGGTCACGTAGCCGCGGGCGCCGGCCCGGATCAGCCCGATCACGTCCTCGGCGGCATCCGACACCGACAGTGCCAGGAACCGCACCTGCGGGTGGGTACGCCGCATCGAGTCCAGCACCGCCCGCCCCCCGCCGTCGGGCATGTGGACGTCGAGCAGGACGACGTCCGGCCCGGTACGGGCAATCCCGCTGACCGCCTCGGCGACGGTACCGGCCTCGCCCACGACGTCGACGTGTACGCCCAGCTCGGCGCGCACCCCGGCACGGAACATCGCGTGGTCGTCGACGAGGTAGACGCGCAGGCGTGCGGGCTCACTCATGGTCTTCGTCCTTGTCGTCGTCGGGGGTCCAGCCGGGCGTCGGCATGAACAGCCGTACCTCGGTACCGTTGCCGGGCTCGCTGCGGACCTCTGCGCGCCCGCCGTGGCGGCGCATCCGGCCCACGATCGAGCCCCGGACCCCGTGCCGGTCTTCGTCCACAGTAGACGGGTCGAAGCCGACGCCACGGTCCCGCACGAACACGCTGGCCTGGTCCGGCTCGACCTCGGCGTACAGCGAAACCGACGACACCTTGGCGTGCCGGCCCGCGTTGACCATGGCCTCGCGGGCCGCGGCCACCAACGCGCGCACCCGATCGTCGACGTCGCGGTCACCGACCACCACGGTCTCGACCACGATCGCGTACGTGTCCTCGACCTCGGCCGCCGCCTCCTCCAGCGCCGCACCGAAGCGTTCGGCCGGCGACGCGGACGACTTGTACAGCCAGCCGCGCAGCGTGCGCTCCTGCGCGCGGGCCAGCCGGAGCACACCCTTCGGATCGGCCGCGCTGCGCTGGATCAACGCGAGCGTGTGCAGGACCTGGTCGTGGATCATCGCCGCCACCTCGGCGCGCTCCTGCTCCCGGATCCGCGCCTCCCGCTCCGCACCGAGCTGACCGAAGATCCGCCAGATCAGCGGCGCCAACGCCAGCCCGGCGCCGGCCAACGCCAGCCCCGCGAACAGCAGGCCGCTGCCGAGCGCCGCGATGTCCGCGCCGGAGACAACCGCGACGGTACCGATGATGCCGGCGACCACCAGGGCGCCGCCGCCGATCAGCCGGAGCATCTGTCCCCGCCGGTCGCCTTCGAGCACGGCACCCAGCCAGGGCGCCTGTGGCACCGCGGCGGTCCACCGCTCGCGGCGCTTGGGATCGGCCTGTCGCCAGATGATGCCGACGCCGACCGCCACGACGGCGACCAGCCAACCGATCACCGACCGCACGCCGCCCATCCCGCTGAGCACCTGTACCAGGACTATCCCCGCGCCCAGCGCCACGAACGGCACCAACTGACGCCGGTTGCGCCCGCTGCCGCGCTGGCCGGGTGCGACCGGCAGAACCGCCCAGAACGCCGCGTACAGCAGGGCGCCGAGCCCTTGGAAGCTGGCCAGCACGACAAACGCGATCCGCACCACCACCACGGACGCGTTGAGGTGGGCGGCGATGCCGGCGGCGACGCCACCCACCACGCGAGCGTCCGTCACCCGGTACAGGCGGCGACCCTCGATCGGGGCGGTCATCGGCGGTGTCCTCGCGTCGGTGTGGACGGTCCGTGAAGTGGGGCGCTCCGATCGTCACACGCCGCGAGCCACCGCGACCACCGCAACGCCCCGGAGCTTTGAATTCAGGGTCGGGTCAGGGTGGATGCCTGAGGTGGTGGGGGCTGGCCGGGCCGCACGATCGGAGCATGACACACGAGCCCGCCGAGAACGGGTCCGGCGACCCGGCCCACGACGCGGTCGAACCGGAGCGCGACGATACCGAGCGGGCACCGGACGACGCCCACACCGCACGCCACGAGGCCGATCCCGAACCGACCGACCCGCTTTACCCGCCCCACCGGTCCGAGCCCACCACACCGACCGAGCCCGCCACACCGACCGACCCGGACGAGCTGACCCCATCGGCCGGCGCGGGCCGCCCCGGTTTCGAAGCGACCGAGCCGACGGATATGGCGGATGAATCCGCTCCACCGCCGCCCGGTGGAACCTCTCCGCCGCCCGGCGGTACCTTCCCACCGCCGCCTGGCGGTACGTTCTTCCCGCCGCCGGCCGGGGCCTACTTCCCGCCACCGCGGCCAACCGGCGGCGCGTTCGCCACCAGATACGGCCTGATCCGGCCCAAGGAGGGCCGCTGGGTCGCCGGTGTCGCGGCCGCCATCGGCAGGGCCACCAACACCGATCCGGTGCTGTGGCGAGTGCTCCTGGCGGTCCTCTCCCTGTTCGGCGGGGTCGGCCTGCTGGTCTACCTGATCGGCTGGCTGCTGATCCCGACCGAGGGTGACACCGCGTCCGCCGGTGAGGCGCTGATCGGCCGGGGCCGGTCCAGTACGTCCCAGCCGGTGGCGATCGGTCTCGGCATCCTGACGGTGATCATGTTCGCGGTCGCGTTCTCCGGCAGCATCCGCACCGCCCTGCTCGGTGCCGCGGTGATCCTCGGTGCGGCGCTGCTGGTATCGCGGGGCGAGGGGGCCGGCCGGCCCGCCACCTCGCCACCGCGACCCTGGACGGGAGCCCCACCGCCGCCCGATCCGCCGG
>JAVHWE010000219.1:0-3193 GCA_032160285.1 Micromonosporaceae bacterium
ATCACCGATCCGCTGCTCCGCGACCGGGTCGCGCACCTGCGGCGGCGGTGCGGCCCGGCACCCCGCCTGGACAACCCGCCCGACGCGGCGGTGATCTCGCATCTGCACAGCGACCACTGCGACCTCGCGTCGCTGCGCCTGCTGCCCCGGCGGACCCGCCTGATCGCACCGCGCGGCTCGGCCGGGTTCCTGCGTCGCCAGCTCGACGACCGGGACGTGACCGAGCTCGCGGTCGGCGAGGAGACCGTGGTCGGCGGCCTGCGAATCCGGGCGGTACCGGCGCGCCACGACGGGCGCCGCCGACCGGTACCGCACACCCGTGCCCCTGCCCTCGGATACGTGATCGCCGGCTCCCGGACGGTATGGTTCGCCGGTGACACGGGGCTGTACGACGCGATGAGCGCGCTCGGCCCGATCGATCTCGCGCTGGTACCGGTGTGGGGTTGGAGTTGGACTCTCGGTGCCGGCCACCTCAACCCGGTCGACGCCGCCGAGGCGATGCGGCGGATAGGCCCGGCACTGGCGGTGCCGATCCACTGGGGCACGCTGTGGCCGATCGGCTGCGGCCGGATCCGGCCCGACCGGTTCCACCGGCCCGGTGCCGAATTCGCCGCCCACACCGCCCGGGTCGCGCCGCGCACCCAGGTACGGGTGCTGGCCCCGGGGGAGAGTTTCAGCCTGGCCGACCCGCTCAATCTGGCCGATCCGCTCCACCGGACGAACCCGGCATGATCGCACTGGCGGGTGTGCTGGCCTCGCTGTTCGTCGTGGTCGCGGTCGGATCGACGGTACCGGTGCTGCCCACCGGCGCGGCGGTGAGCGGGACGGCGGTGGTGGTCGCGCACAGCGACCCGGCGATGGTGCTGGCCGTGGTCGCGATCGGTGCCGGCGGGGCGTACCTCGGCGACGCCCTCACGTATCTCATCTGCCGGGCCGGCGGCGAGAAGCTGACCCGGCGGCTCGGCCTGCTCCGCGGCCCGGTACGGCTGGCCGACGGCATGCGCGGCCCGCTGCTCACCCGGCCGCTGTCGGTACTGCTGGTGTCGCGGCTCGTTCCGGGCGGTCGGATTCCGGTCCTGCTGACCGCGGCCGTGCTGGGCCTGTCCTGGCGACGGTTCGCGGTCGCGAACGTCGCCGCGTGCGCGCTGTGGTCGACGACGTACGCCGGGATCGGTCTGCTCGGCGGCAGCCTGTTTCCCGAGCCCTGGCAGGGAGTGCTGGCCGCGATCGTGGTGGTGGTGGCGTTCAGCCAGGTCGCGGCGTGGCTGCGACGGCGCCGCGACGAGGCCGCTCAGGTGAAGACGGTGACCTGAGCCGGGTCGCTGTCGGAATCGGTACGCCGGTCGCCGGCCGGATCGCTGGGCGCCCGGGGCAGCGGCAGCTCGACCGGGTTTCGGCGCAGGCCCAACCAATCGAGCCAGCCGACCAGCAGGTGGTGAACCGCGTCCGGGCCGACCAGTTCCGCCGTACCGGGCGGCCACCCCGCCGGGTGGACCAGGACCGCCTCGGTCTGCCAGCCGCCGATGCCGCCGTGCGAGCCGACCAGCTCCTCGAAGGCGGCCACCTCGTCGGTGCCGGCGTCGACCCGGCTGATCAGGACCAGGTCGCCGACGTGTGCGACGGCCTGATGGGCGAGCAGGTCCCGGGCCGCGTACGGGCCGTACCCGGTGAGCGGGTCGACGCCGTCGACGTGCCCGTCGACGAGCCGGTGCCGTCCGCACGCACCGAACGCGACCGGCCCGTCGACGTCGGATCGCCCTACCACCAGACCGACGCCCGGATGGGCGACGAGGTCGTCGATCAGATCCGGGTACTCGATCGCCAACTCCTCGACCGACAGCCGCTCCGTTGAGCCGGTCATGAAGATCATCGCGAGATTGCCGGAGACGACCGTCACCACCGCCGCCGCGATGGCGTCGCCGTCGGGCGGTGACGTGTACCCAACACAGGCCCGGATCGTCGCGGCCGCCGCGCCGCCCTGTGCGGCCACCCCCGCGAGGAGCGCGTTGACCCGCCCCCAGTCCTCGTCCGTCGCCCGGCCCGGTGCCTGGTGACCGTCGCGGACCAGGCGGGACACCACGTCCTCGATGGGCTCGCCGTACCGCTGGCGGAAGGTGGCGCCCTGGCTCTGGCCGTGGTCGGAGAGGATCACGATCTCGTACCTGCGGCTGGCGACCTCGATGAGCCGGTACAGCGTTCCCAGTACCCGGTCGAGCCCTTCCAGGGTTTGCAACGACTCCGGGCGCAGCGGCCCGGCGTGGTGCGCGACCTCGTCATAGTCGACGAAGTCGCAGAAGATGACCGGCGCGCCCCGGCTCATCTGCTCGGCGATGAGCGACACGTTGAGGTCGCGCAGCAGCACATTGGTCACCGCGCGCAGCGCCACGTACGAGCCGGTCCGCGCGACCCGCGGGAACACCTCCCGGAAGCGCTGGCGGCGGCCCTGCTGGATCTCCTTGAGCATCTCGCCGACGGACAGCACCAGGGCCCGTGCGAAGCCGTACGGGCTGGCGACGAAGGCCAGGTACCCGCGGGCCGAGCGGCCGGGCAACGCCGCGTTGCTGAAGGTCAGCAGGCTGGTCGGGGCGTCGCCGGAGAACACGTTGCTGATGCTGACGCCGCCGTCGGCCAGCAGCCCGCGCCCGGTGGAGATGCGGGCCTCCAGTTCGGCGGCGTCGCGTGGCCGGTTGGTGACGACGAGGCGTCCACTATCCTTTTCGTACCAGCGGAAGGCCGGTACGTTGGCGATGTCGCCGTGCAGGATGCCCGCCTGGCTGGCGGGGGTGGTCGCCGGCAGGCCGGTGTGCCACGGCAGCAGGGTGTGCGTGCCGGTCCGTAGCCACCGGCCGAGATTGGGTAGATTGCCCGCCTTCACCGCCCAGGACAGCAGCGGCGCGGACAGTCCATCCAGCTGGATGATCAGGACGCCGGGCTGGTCCGGCGGCTGCTCGTGGTGGCGACGGGCCATCTGCCGCAGCGCCTGGCCGAGGAACACGTCGTCGCTGCCGGCGTCAGCGAGCCAGTTCACCAGGGCCGCGAGCACCGCCGCCACCCAACTGGCGAGCCATGCGCTGGCGAAATCATCGACGCTGACCCCTCGCGACAGCCGGAGTGCGGCGAACATGACGATCGCCTGGATGATCACGCCGACCAGCAGCACGCCGACCCCACCGATGACAACGGCGATGCCGAG
>JAVHWE010000221.1:0-19308 GCA_032160285.1 Micromonosporaceae bacterium
GCCACCGCCCTGATCAACGCGCACGGTCCGGCCCGGACCGGGGAGGCGATCGCCGCCGGGCGTCACCTCACGACGCTCGCGTTCTCCGAGGCCGGCTCGCGCAGCCACTTCTGGGCACCGATGAGCACCGCCAGCAGCGCGGACGGTGCGGTGCAGCTGTCGGCACGCAAGAGCTGGGTCACCTCGGCGGGCGAGGCGGACAGCTATGTCTGGTCGAGTCGGCCGCTGGCCGCCGATGGCCCGATGACCCTCTGGCTGGTACCCGCGGCCACGCCGGGTCTTGAGGTGTCCGGCCCGTTCGACGGCCTCGGGCTGCGCGGCAACGCGTCCCGGCCGATCCGCGCCGGGGACGCGTCGGTGCCCGCGTCGGCGATGCTGGGTGCCGACGGCGCGGGGCTGGACATCGCGATGGAGACCGTGCTGCCGTGTTTTCTGGTGCTCAGCGCCGCGTTCAGCGTCGGGCTGATGCGCGCGACCGTCGCCGAATGCGTCGCCCACCTGACCGGTACCCGGCTGGAGCACCTGGGACAGTCGCTCGCCGACCAGCCGCTGATCCGCCACGACGTCGGTCGCATGCAGATCGAGACCGATCGCGCCGCCGCCCTGCTCGACACGGCGATCACCGCGCTGCAGGCCGGCGCGGACTCCGCGATGCTGGCGCTGCTCGAGGTGAAGGCGGTCGCCGCGGAGGCGGCCATCGCCGTGACGGACCTCGCGATGAAGGCGTGCGGCGGCGCCGCGTTCCGCAAGGAACTCGGCATCGAGCGTCGCTTCCGGGACGCTCGGGCGGCCCGCGTGATGGCCCCGACAACGGACCGGCTCATCGATTTCGTCGGGCGGATCGTGTGCGGCCTGCCGCTGCTGGACGGCTCGTGATGGCCGATACGCTCCTGCTGGGCGCGGTGGCGTACGACCCGAAGGTGGTGCGGATCTGGGACGGCTTCCGGGCCTGGTTCCGCGATCACGACCTGCCGCTGGACTTCGTGCTGTACTCCAACTACGAGCGTCAGGTCGACGATCTGGTGGCCGGCCGCGTCCACGTCGCCTGGAACTCGCCGCTCGCCTGGGTCCGGGCGAGCCGGGCGGCCGCGGCGGCCGGGTCGGGGATGCGGCCGATCGTGATGCGCGACACCGATCAGGATCTGCGTTCGGTGGTGGTCGTCCGCGCCGAGAGTACCGTCCAGAAACCCGGCGACCTGACGGGATGCACGGTCGCCACCGGAGCGGTGGACTCGCCGCAGGCGTCGCTGATTCCGCTGGCGTACCTGGCGGGGTTGGGTGTCGACGTGCGGACCCGGCGCTATGACGTCGGCGTCGGCCTGCACGGCGATCACATCGGCGGCGAGCGGGACGCGGCCCGGGCGCTGGCCGCCGGGACGGTGGACGCGGCCCTGCTGCTCGACGCGAGCCACCTGCTGTTCTGCAACGAGGGGACCCTCGCGCCGGGCGGCACCCGTATCCTGGCGCACACTCCGCCGTACGACCACTGCACCATGACCGCCACCGACCTCGCCCCGCGGGACCTGGTCGACCGGTTCGGCGCGCTGCTGCTGGGCATGACGTACGCCGATCCGCGCCTGCGCGCGCTGTTCGACCTCGAGGGGCTCACCGCCTGGCGGCCGGGGCGGGTCACCGGGTACGCGGCGCTCGAGGCGGCCGTCGACCGGTTCGGGTTCTACGACGCCGCGGGGGCGATCACGGCGTCCGAATACTCCCCATGACCGATCACCCGGCGGTGGACCTCGGTGGCCTGGGCCTGGACAGCGGCGCGCACCTGCTGCTGCGTCGCGCGCTCGCGCCGCTGTCGCCGGGCGGGCGGCTGGCGGTACACGGGCGCGATCCGACGCTGCGGGTCCATCTGGGCGCGTGGTGCCGGGCCGAGGGCCACCGCCTGGAATCGCCGGACCCGACGCGCCCCGGTCCGCCTGCGGCGGTTGTCGTTCGTGGGGACCGTCAGGATCTGCGGTGGCTGGGCGCGAGCCGGGCCGGCTGCGGCGAGCGGGGGTCCGTGCTGTCCCGGCCGCCCGCCGCGTGGGGGATGGCGGCGCGGGGTGCGCTGGTGGAGGCCGGTGGTCCCGAGCCACACTTCGACCTCGACGACCGCGACCTGGTCTGGGCGGACGTCGCGCCCCGGCTGTACGCGCACGCCGCGGCGCGCCAGTGGGACCCGGCCACCGCGGTGGCCTGGGACGAGCCGTTTACGCTGCCCGACGAGATCGAGGCGGCGGTGGTGCAGATCATGACGTATCTGGTGGAGAACGAGCAGGTGGCGCTCGCCGTACCGGCGCGCTTCCTGGGCCGCATCCACCCGCACTTCCGCGAGGTCGTCCAGCTGCTGGCGGTCCAGGTCGCCGACGAGGCGCGGCATATGGAGATCTTCACCCGGCGGGCGCTGCTGCGGCAGTCCACCATGGGCACCTCGTCGGCCGGGGGCCGGGCCTCGCTGTTCACCCTCGTCGCGGAGTCCGACTTCGCGGTGGCCTCGTTCCTGCTGTCGGTCCTCGGCGAGGGGACCTTTGTGGACCTGCTCGGATTCATCGCCGACCACGCACCGGACCCGGTAACCCGCCGGGTGGCGTGGCTGGCGATGCAGGACGAGCGCCGGCACGTACTGTTCGGCGTGGCGCACCTGGCCCAGCACGCGAGCCTCGAACCCGGTCTGCGCGACCGGATGCGCGCCGCCGTCGAAAACCGCCACGACGCGCTGCGCGATACCGCCGGGCTCAACGCCGACGTGCTGGACGCGCTGGTCGTGCTGGGGGCCGGCGAGTGGACACCCGAGGCGATCGGGGCCGGACACCAGCGGGTCCGCCGGCTGGAGCGGCAGATGGACGATGGCCGGCGCCGGCGGTTGGAGCGGCTCGGCTTCCCGGCCGACGAGGCCGCCGAACTCTCCGCCCTGCACACCCGCAACTTCATGTAGCCACGACTGTCGAGGTGGCGCGACTGTTGAGGTGGGTCGTGCCTGTCGCTACCGCGGTCGCCGGGTCGTGGTCGGGGTGGGCCGGCGGCCGAGCGGCCATGACCGGCCGCCGTTCCACGCCCGGTTGTGAGCGAGCGCGGCCACCGTCAGGGGCACGCCCACGGCGGCCGGTAGCAGCCAGTACGCGAGGTGGGGAAGCCGGTCCCACACCGGCAACTGCGGTCCGTTGTCGACGTAGAACCCGGTGAGCAGCGTGATGTACGAACCGGCCATGGCCATGCCGTGCGGGGCGAGCCACCCCGGCCGGTGCCGGCGTCGGACCAGCAGGCCGGATGCGGCCGAGCCGAACGCGATCAGGTCGAGGAGCAGCAGCGGCCAGTCATGTCGCCAGCGCATCGGAGCCAGCACCGCCGCGGAGGCGCAGAGCGCGGCCAGCCCGACCAGGTAGACCCGGCCGGCGCCCGGATGGCGGCCGGGTCGCTTGCGACTGGCGGCGGCGACCGCTCCGGAGAGGACACTGACGATTCCGGCGGGTACATGCACGGCGAGCGCCACGAGGAAAAGCGGTCGGGTGTCGGGCACCTCGATGCCCAGGATGTTGATCGACAGCATCGCCGTCAGGCCTCCCGCCGAATCAGATGCCGGTAGGGTAGCAAAGCTATAGGTAGCGTTGCTAGCCTAACCCGGGTACCTACGAGCAGTCGGGTGGCAGCCATGGTCGCGGGCGCGGTGGCACGGATCGGCCGATGGTGCTTCCGCCATCGTGGATGGGTGCTCGCCGGCTGGGTGGGCGTCGTCGTCCTCGGCGCCCTGGCCGCCGGTCCCGTGGTGGATTCACTGGGCAACGGCGAGACTCCGAAGAACGCCGAGTCTACCCAGGCCCGGACGGTCGTCGAGGACGCCGGCGGCACGGGTGGTGTGGTCATCGGCGTCGCCGACCGCATCGACCCGGCGTCGCCCGCGGTGGCGGCGGCGGTCGGCCGGGCCGCGGCCGACCTGAGCGGTCGCACCGATGTCCGGCGGGTGGACACCCCCTACAGCGCCGGGCCGGAGTCCGCCGACCAGTACCTGTCCGGCGACCGGCAGGCCGCTGCGGTCGCGGTGACGCTCGCCGAACTCGACCAGAAGGAGCGCGACCGGGCGATCGACGCGGTGACCGACCGCCTGCACCGGCTCGCCGCCGACCTGCGCGCGGCCGGTCAGCCGCGGGCACGGGTGCGGGTGGGCGGCGAGCCGGCGGTGAATCGCGCGGCGGTCGCCGCCGAGGAGCACGACCTCGGCCTGGGTGAGGAACTGTCGCTGCCGCTGACCCTGATCGCGCTCGTACTGATCTTCGGCGGTCTCGTGGCGGCGGGCCTGCCGGTGCTCGGCGCCGTGGTGTCGATCGCATCGTCCATGCTCATGCTGCTGGGCTTCACCACGGTGACCAAGCTGGACACCAACGTGTTGACCGTGGTGACCCTGCTCGGGCTCGGCCTGTCCATCGACTACGGGCTGCTGCTGGTCAACCGGTACCGCGAAGAGCTGAGCGCCGGCTGGCCGCCGGCCGAGGCCCTGGGCCGCGCCTGGGCCTCCGCCGGTCGCACCGTGCTGTTCAGTGCCCTGACCGTCGCGGCCGCCCTGTCCGGTCTGTTGATGTTCGACCTGCCGGGCCTGTCCGCCCTCGGTGCGGCCGGCGTCTCCGTCGCGGTGGTCGCGATGCTGGTCGCGCTGACCTTCACCGCGTCGCTGATCGGCTTCACGCAGCGCCGGCTGACACCGCGCGCCCGGGTGCTGCGACGGGCCGCCGGGACCGGGTCGGCCGGCGGCGGCTTCTTCGCCGGTACGGCCCGCCTGGTGCAGCGCAGACCGGTGGTGGTCACGGTCGGCACGACGGCCCTGCTGCTGGTCGCCGCCGCTCCGGTACTGGGTATCTCCACCATGCTGCCCGGCCTCGCGCAGATGCCCGCCAGCATCGAGTCGGTGGCCGTCAGCACGGAACTGGGCAGCCGGTTCGCGCTGGGGGACACGCGGGCGGTGACCGTGGTGGCCCGCGCCGACCCGGCGACGCTGGATGTCTGGGCGTCCCGATGGGCGTCGGACCGGGCGGTGCGGGACGTACGCCCGGCCCGGACGGCCGCACCCGGACTGTCCAGCGTGGACCTGGACGTCGCCGGGCCGCCGACGCCGGCGATACAGGATCTGGTCACGCGGGTACGGGCGGACCGGCCGCCCGGTGTCGCCTCCTGGGTCACCGGTGACGCCGCCAGGCTGGTCGACCTGAAGGAGCTCCTGGCACGGGGCATGCCGTGGGCGGTCGGCATCGCCGTGCTGGCCATGCTGGTCCTGCTGGTCGCGATGACGGGTTCGGTGGTGGTACCGCTGAAGGCGATCGCGGCCAACGTCCTGTCGCTGGCCGCCACCGTGGGCATCATGACCGTCATCTTCGTGCACGGCTGGCTGTCCGGGCCGCTGCACACCCTGACCGTGCCCGGACTGGATCCCTTCGTGACGGTCATCATCGTGGCCTTCGCGTTCGGCCTGTCGATGGACTACGAGGTGTTCCTGCTCAGCAGGATCAAGGAGCAGGTCGACGCCGGCGTGGACAGCCAGGAGGCGGTACGGCGCGGGTTGCAGAGCTCGGGGCGGATCATCACGTCGGCGGCGCTGCTCATGATGATCGTATTCGCCTGCTTCGGCGGTGCCCGGATGGGAGCCATCGAGGAGCTGGGTATCGGCCTCACGGTGGCCGTCCTGATCGACGCCACGATCGTGCGCTGCCTGCTGGTGCCTGCGACCATGACCCTGCTCGGCCGATGGAACTGGTGGTCGCCGGCCCCGCTGCGGGCGTTGCTGACGCGGGCCGCGCCGGTGCCACCGGTCGCGCCCTTCCGTACCC
Source organism: Micromonosporaceae bacterium (assembly GCA_032160285.1). Classification (GTDB taxonomy): domain Bacteria; phylum Actinomycetota; class Actinomycetes; order Mycobacteriales; family Micromonosporaceae; genus Planosporangium. Next base: position 5,802 of record JAVHWE010000221.1, read on the forward strand.
CGGTCGCCTGAGGTGCCGCCATGTTCACCGTCGACGTGTCGTGCGTGGTGGACCGGCCGCTGCGACAGGTCTTCGACTACGTCGCCGACTTCCGCAACGCGCCGGGGTGGCAGCCACAGTTGGACTCCGTGCGCCTCGACGGCGGGCCATTCCCCCGGGGCAGCCAGGTCGTCGAGGTCCATCACTTCCTCGGCGTACGCGTCGAGGCGGTCGGCGACCTGGTCGACTGGCGACCCCCGGACGGGTTCACCGTTCGGGGCCGGTCCCGGCTGCTGCGCGTCGAGTCGCGGTACACCTTCACCAGCGAGCCGGCCGGGACCCGTACCGCACTGTCCCTGACGATGGACCCGCGGGGACCATCGCGGTTGGTTGAGCCGGTACTGCGCCGGCAGCTCGGGCGCAGCCTCGCCGAATCGTTCGCGAACCTCGGTACGACCCTGCGGGCCGCGCTCACACCGTGACGGCGGGTCGACCGTCACGGCACATCAGTGGCGGTGGACCGCGTCGGGGTGGCGGGGGTCGCCCGGGTGCTCGAAACCCGGCTCCAGGCGCACCAGCGCGGCGCAGCGCTCGTCGAGCCACCGGGTGAAGCGGCGGTCGCGGTCGGCCCGGCCCAGGTCCGCGGCGATCCGGGCCCGGACCTGCTCGTACGGCTCGGGATGGCGGTCGCGGTTGCGCCGGTAGTAGGCGAACGTTTCGGCATCGGACACCGCCACGTCCGGCATGACGTGGCGGCGCAGCGCCCGGGCCCGCGGGTGGGAGGCGACGATCGCGGCGGTCACCCCGCCGACCCGTAGCGCCTCGGCCAGCGTGACGGGGCGGGGCGGGCCGTCGGAAAGGTCGGTGGTGATACCGCGCTCCGCCGCTTCGTGTTCGATGACCGCCTCGGTGGTGACCGCCTGGACCAGCCAGCGCCGAAGGTTGCGCCAGTCGGCTGTACCGGGATGGGGAAGCCTTGCGGCGTACGGCCCGGCGCGCAGCGCGGCCAGCCGCTCGGTGATGAGCGCGACCGGGATGGGCCGGCCGCCGACCCACGCCGCCACCTCGGTGGAGGTGTCCGTCATCCGAGCACCTCGACCTCGATCGGCTCGGTGTACTGAAGTTGCCCGGCGTGCGCGAGCTTCACCAGCGCCCACCACCGCCCCGCCCGATGGCTGTCCGGTACCCGGACCGGCAGCCGTAGTGCCGCCTGACCACGGGCGGGTACCTCCACGGCGAGGTCCGGGTCGGGGAAGAGGTCCCACGTGTGCCACGGGCTCACCACCGCGCCCGTGACCGAGACGGCGGTGGCCGCGTCGCTGTGCAGCGTCAGGTCGATCGTCGCCTCCTGGCCCGGCCGCAGCCGGAGCGGCTCGGTGCGCATCGACGCCCGGAGGGTCTCGGGCCCCGCCACCCCGACGAGCAACCGGGCCACGTCCTCGACGGTCCGTCCGCCGGATCCGATGCGCGCGCGTACCCAGTACACGCCCTCCGGGGCCCGGTCCGGTGCGGTGACGACGACCCGCTGCTCGACATGTCCGCCGGGTTTGAGGTCATATCCGACGGTCGGTGGCGCGCACCGCCAGCCGTCGGGAACCACCAGCTCCACCGCGCCCGCCGTCGGCTCCTCGGTCAGGTCCGAGGCCACCGTGACGGTCAACGTGACCGGGCCGGCCACCGGCGCGTGCGGCGGGTCGAGGTGGACGGCTATCGGCAGGTTACCCGTCGGGGCGGGTCCGACATTGTGCAGCCAGTACCGGGAGTAGACCGTTTGACCCGGCGCGGCCGCGCCGGCCCGGGGTACCGGTGCGGTGTTGGCCACCGGCACGGGGCTCAGCCCGATCAGCAGGTGGCTGATGGCCGCCCCGGGCAGGGCGAGCTCGACGGTGTCCGCGGCCCGCAGGACGCCACCCGGTGGCCGTTCGGTGGCCGGTCGTTCCAGCAGGTCCGCCTCGACCGCCTCGGTCACCGGTGCCCATAGCCGCAGGTGGGCGCGGGTCCGGCGGCCGGCCGCCTCGTAGAGCCGGGCGGTGACCCGCTCCACCCGGGATCCGGGCAGCCGTCCGTTGGCGAGCGGGTTCCCGGCCGGCTTCAAAGCCGCCAGTACGACCTGCCCGGCCGGGCGTATCGGGTGGTGGGCCTCGCCGGGTGTCGGGTGCTGGGCGTCGCCGATCGGGCGGGCGGGGACCTCCGGCATGGCCTCCACGCTGACGAAGCCGCGCGCCTCGGCCGGCCCGTCGGCGATGACCGACGCCACCAGCGGGTGGTTCACCTGGTGGCCGTGCCCGACCAGGCCGGCCGCACGCCAGTCCCCGGCGCCGGCGACCAGGGCGTAATCGAAGCTGTGGGTCCAGTGCTGTTGCTGGAAGTTGGAGCCGTCTGGGGCGGTACGCCGGGGCGGGTCGATCCAGATTCCGGACGGCCAGCCGGTGCACGAGCGCAGCAGCGACAGGTGCAGTGCGCCGGTGGTGTCCACCGCGAAGCCCGGGATTCCGCGGTTGACCAGTCCGACCGTGTAGTCGTCGAGGTCGGGATCGGGGGAGTCGCTCAACCCGGCGGGCTGGTGGACGTCCACGGTGCCGCCGGCGAGCTGCGCGCAGACCCCGCGCACCGCACCATCCCCGCCCGCCACGATCAGAACCGGCAAGGTCCGGGTACCGGTCAGGTCCGCGTCCGGCAGCCAGACCCGCGTCAACGGGCTGGTCGGCGGCACCCAGATCCGGGCCCGGCCGGTGGCGGCGAGTTGGCGGTCCAGTTCGGCGGCGTAGCCCGGGTCCGCCTCGGCCAGTACCCGTGCGGTGAACGCGTTGGTGTCCGGGCCGCCGAGGCTGATGCGCACGTCGGGCAGGTTCGAGTCGACGGCGAGCCTGCCGTAGCGCGCTCCGGCCCCGGTCGAACAGGTCGCGGTCACGCCCTGGCGGACGAGGGCCACGGCCAGGTCGCGCACGACATCCGCGGTGGCCCCGTCGGCCGTCGCGGTGTGCGCCGCGCTGCCGTGCGCCGTACCGGTGTCCACCGCGGACCCGTCCGACTCGGCGTCCATAGTGGATGTCCAGGTTCCCGCCGCGGACCGTGCCGGGCTCACCCGGTCCGGCGCGATGATTTCGGCGACGCCGATCGCCCGGGTGTGCACCCGGACGCCGTCGGGGTCGCGTACGTCGATCCGGGCGGTGCTGGACAGGGCGAACCAGTGCTGAGCGGGATTGTCCAGCGTCCACGGCGCCGCCCCGGAGTCCACGTCGATGAGGCCGAACCCGCGTCCGACGACAGCGTTGCCGACCTCGCTGACCGGTAGCGCACCCGCGACCGCCGCCGGCCACCGCAGCCGCACCAGCTGGTCGGTACCGGTGAAGTCGTCGACGTGCGTCGTGGCGTCGAGCCGGTCCACCCCATGCCAGAGGGTCAACCGCTGGGTGTACCGCAGCGGTCCGACCGCACCGGTCACCGTCACCCGCTCACCGACCGGGCTGCGCTCGACCAGCACCGACGTCGCGGCCCGCTGCGCGGAGCCGAGAACCGGCGGACCCTTGGGCAGCAGGTGCCACGGACCTTCGTGGAAGCGCGGATGCGCCGGGTACTCCTCGTACACCAGGAGTTCGTTGCCCACCCGGCCGGGCCGCAGCAGTTCGCGGCCGACGCGCTTGTCCCTGAACTGGGACACGCACCCGCCACGGGCCGGGTCGACGGTTACCCGGTAGTCGTCGTTCTCGATGGCCGGCGCGGCGTCGTCGACCGGCTGCCAGCCGGTCGGGCCCGCCTGCCCGGTCGCGGTCAGCACCCAGGTCCGGTAACCCACCGCCGGTACGTCCACCGCACGGAACACGACGTCCACCGCCGCGAGGCTGCCGTCGGCGTGGTGGCGTGGGTGTTCGCAGACGAGGGGGAGTGTCCCGGTATCCGATCCGACGGTGACCCCCCACCAGCCCGGTGCCGGAAATTCGACCCGCACCCGCACCAGGTCGCTGCGCGGCCAGGAGGACGGATTGAACACCACCACCCGTCGGCGTGCGGGGTCAGCGGGACCACCGGTGCCCGGCTGAGCGGTCAGGTGCTTCATCGACGTGTCGAGCACACCGCCGGCGAGGTCGTACGCCTCCCGCCAGCCGGTCAGCAGGTCCAGGTAGACCTGGTCGGACTCGCTGCCGGTGATGGCGTCGTGATGCGCCCCGTACACGAGCTGCCGCCATGCCTTGTCCAGCGCCGCGTGCGGGTACGCCGCGCCGTGCGCGGCGGCGATCGTGGCGAACATCTCCGCGTCGACCAGCAGCGCCTCGGCATGTCGCTGAGCCTGCTTGGTATCGATGAAGGACACGTCCTTGCCGGTGTAGACCGGATTCATGTCGCGGGTCTGCGGCGAGGACCGCACGCCGGTCGCGTCGAGTTGCCGGCGCACCGCGGCGAAGAACTCGTGCGGCAGGCCACAGACGAAGCGGGGCCACGCGTAGCGGGCGTTCCAGTCGCGGTGGATCTCGGTGACCCACTTTGCCGGTGGGGTGTAGTCGGTGCCCACCGGCAGCAGCACATTGCGGGTGGCGGCAACCCTTTTGAGCAACAGGAAGAGGTCGTAGACGCTCTGCTCGGCCGCGGCGAGCGTCGGCTTGGAGTCGATCTGCCAGCCGGCGGAGTAGTGCGCCGGCATGTAGTGGGTGAGCACACCCTTGCCGGACGGGGAGACCCATTCGAACTCCGACGGGAACTGCATGACCGATGGGTCGCCCCAGCCGCGCGCGCCGGGTTGGTGCGTCGAGAGCATCGGCCCCCACTGGTGGAACGGGCCGCGCGCCCACGACGACGAGTCGAGGCCGGCGTCGGCGACCAGGCCGGGGAACTGCGGGTCGTGTCCGAAGACGTCGAGCTGCCACGCGGTACGCGGGTCGCCGCCGAGCACCTCGCGCTGGAAGCCCGCGCCGTACACCAGGTTGCGGATCGTCGACTCGGCCGACGTCAGGTTGGTGTTGGGTTCGTTGTAGGTGCCGCCCATCAACTCCAACCGGCCCTGCGAGATGAGGGTCCGCAGATAGGCACGGTCCTGCGGATGCGTGTCCCAGTACGGCTTGAGGTAGTCGAGTTCGGCCAGCACGAACTTGTAGTCGGCGTCGCGGCGCGCCGTCTCCAGGTGCAGGCGGACCAGCTCGAAGCCGGTCTGCTGGAAGTCCGCCCGGAACTCGGCGGCGGACTGGCCGGGCTGGCCCCAGGTCGCGGTGTAGGCGGCCTGGGTGTTCCACCAGACCGGGTCGTAGTGGAAGTGCGGCACCATCCAGACCGTCCAGCCGGGTTCGGCGACGGTCAACACCGCCTCGGCGGTGGCCCGCTCGACGGTGTCCCCGGTGGCAACCTCGGCGGTGACCCCGATGGCGATCGCCGTGGCAGGTGCGGCCGCACCGGCGACGCCGACGTCGACCGACTGGCGGCCCGGTCCGACCGCCAGGGTGGCCCGTCCGGACACGTCCTCGCCGGTGACGTCGAGGCGCAGTTCACCCGCCGGGCACTCCACCTCGACCCGTACCACCTGGAGCGGGTCTTCGGGTTCGCCGACGAACAGCTCGGTACAGGTGACGGCCACGATGCGCATGGATGGGAGCCTCACAGGGTCGGGTCAGCCTTTGACGGCGCCGGTGAGGCTGAACGCCCCACCGAACACCTTGGACAGTGCGGAGTAGAACACCACGACGGGCGCCGTGTAGAGGATCGAGAACGCGGCGAGCTGGCCGTAGGCGACCTGGCCGTACTGGGAGAAGAAGGTGTAGATGGTCACCGAGGCCGGCTGCTTCTCGGGGCTGAGCAGCAGGATGAACGGTACGAAGAAGTTGCCCCACTGCAGCACGAAGGTGAAGATGAAGACCACCGTGAGCCCCGGGATCATCAGCGGCAGCACGATTCGACGCAGCGAGGCGAACCAGCCGGCGCCGTCCGTCCAGGCGGCCTCCTCCAGGCTGATCGGGACGCCGTCCATGAAGTTCTTCATCATCCACGCGGCGAAGGGCAGCGACGAGGCGGACATGAACGCGATCGTGCCCGGGATCGAGTCGATGAGGTTGATCCGGCTGTACATCGCGTAGACCGGCACCATGATGGCGGTGATCGGCAGCCCGGTGGAGAACAGGATGACGTACAGGAACGACCGGCCGAACCTGCTCTGATAGCGCGACAGCGGATAGGCGGCCAGCACCGCCACGACGGCGGTGAGCAGCGCCGTCCCACCGGAGATGACCAGGGAGTTCAGCATCGGGCGGTAGACCGTCTCGGGGGTGAGCACGGCCCGGAAATTGGCGATCGAGAACGCCCAGTTGACGTGCGCGGACAGCGCCGCCCCGGGCTGCACCGAGGCCACCACCAGCCAGGCGAAGGGTAGCGCGAAGACGACCGCGATGACGGCGAGCACCCCGTAGGTGATCACCCGGGTAGGCCCGCGCCGCGCCGCGGTCAGGTCGGTCATGCTGCCCTACCTTCCTTCGCGGCGGAAAGCGCGTGGTCGGTCATACTGCCTCCTCCGCTGAGGGGAGCGCGTCGTCGGTCACGCCTCTTCCAACCGGATCAGTCGTAGGTACAGGGCCGAGAACAGCGCGCCCACGGCGAGCAGGACGAGGGCCATCGCGGTGCCGTACCCCAGTTGGTAGAACTTGAACGACTGCTGGTACATGTACAGCGGCGTGGTCTGGCTGGCCGTTCCCGGGCCGCCGCCGGTCATCACGAAGATCAGGCCGAACGCGGCCAGCGTCTGCAGCGTGATGAGCATGAGGTTGCTGACGATGGCGCGGCGGATCAGCGGCAACGTGATGTGTCGCAGCCGCTGCCACCCCGACGCGCCGTCCATCGAGGCCGCCTCGACGACGTCCGGCGGGATCTCCGACAGCGCGGCCGAGTAGACCAGCATGGAGAAGGCGGTGCCGCGCCACACGTTGGCGATGATGACCGCCAGCATGGGCGCGGTGTAGAGCCAGTTCTGCGCGACCCCGAGGTGCCCGAGCAGTGCGTTGAGGGTACCGGTGCGGTACAGGAACGCGTACCAGCAGAAGCCGGCGACCGTCTCGGGTACCGCCCACGCGGCGATGATCAGACCGGTGACCACCGAGCGGGCCGTCCGGCTGCGTCCGCGCAGCAGCAGCGCGACCAGCAGGCCCAGCGTGTTCTGCCCGATCACCGCCGAGCCGACCACGAAGATGAGGGTCAGTTGGAGCGAGTGCAGGAACGACCGGTCGTGCAGCATCCGGGTGAAGTTGTCCACCCCGACGAAGTCCACGGTGGACGACCCGGTGAGCGCCATGTTGGTGAAGGCGGTGTACACGCTCCACAGCATCGGGCCGGCGAAGAAGATGCCGAGCAGCGCCAGCGCCGGCACCATCGGGGCGAACCGGTTCAGCCGGCGCCCCGGCGTCCGGCGGGGCGCGATGTCGGGCGCGCGTACCGCCGGCGGCCGGGGTGGTGCGAGCGAGGTCATCAGCCGGTGGTGACCTTATCCGCGCCGACCGCCGACTTGACCTGGTCGACGTAGGCGACCGTGGCCTGTTGGGGCGACATCTGGCCGGTCATCACGGACTCCATGGCGACCTGGATCGCGTCGGAGATGTGCGGGTAGGCGGCGTACGCGGGGCGGAAGTGCGTGACCGCGACGAGATCGGTGAAGAACTTCAGGGTCGGGTTCGAGTTGAGGTACGTCATGTCGGCCGCCACGTCGGCGCGCTCGGCGATCTGGCTGGCGGCGATGTCGTACGCCAGGGCGTTCTCCTTGTTCAGCGCGAGGCTGACGTAGTCGAAGGCGGCCTGCTTGTTCTTGGCGTGCGAGCCGACCGACAGCACCCAGCCGCCGGACATGCTCGTCGCGCCGGGGGCCTGGCCCTTCTGGGTGGGCATCGCGGCTTGGCCGAGCACGGTGGACCACTCCGGCCACGGCCGGGAGCCGGTGCCGGCCAGCCAGGTGCCGCTGAGCCAGGAACCGTCCAGGTTGATGGCGAGCTTGCCGCCCGGCAGCAGGTCGTTGCTCAGGCTGGTGCCGAAGTTCGGGTTGAGCGCGTCCTGCGGGTTCGGCGCGAGCTTCTCACCGTAGATGGTCTTGATGAAGTTGAGCGAGTCGACGAAGCCGGGGCTGGAGGCGACCCACTTGTTGGCGGCGTTGTCGTACAGCGTATTGGGTGTGCCGTACAGCAGCATCTCGAAGCCCTGCATGGTGGCACCCTCGCCCATGCCCTTGCCGGAGTACACGTTGAGCGGTGTCACGCCGGGCAGCTTGGCCTTGATCGTGCGCGCCGCGGCGAGCAGGTCGTCCCAGGTCTTGGGCTGCCACGGTACCGGCAGGCCGGCCTTGGCGAAGAGGTCCTTGTTGTACCACAGCGCCCGCGTGTCGGTGCCCATCGGCACCCCGTAGGTCTTGCCGTCCAACGCCTTGGCCGCGGTCTTGGACGAGTCGCTGAACTGGCTCCAGTCCGGCCACTTGGCCAGGTAGTCGTCCAGCGGCGCGAGGAACCCGGCCTGGATGTCGGTGTTGACCAGGAAGGTGTCCTCGTACGACACGTCCGGTGCGGTGCTGGCGGAGCGGTTCATCAGCGACAGCTTGGTGTAGTAGTCGTTCTCCGACGCCTCGATCGGCACCAGCTTCACGGTGTACCCGGAGTGCGCCTTCTCGTACTCGCCCTTGACCTTCTTCATCTGGGCGTCGAGCTGGATGAAGGCGCCGAACTTCTGGTACGCGACCGTGATGGTCTTGGCGGAGCTGCCGGTGCCGCTTGACGAGCACGCCACCGCGCCGGTCAGGGTGAACGCCGCCATCGCGGCGAAGGTGACAGTGAAGGTGCGTCGCATCGCGATTCCCTTTGAATTCGTGGGACGGTCAGTAGAGGAGGTGGTACCGGGTCGAGTCCCAGCCGAGGACCGCATAGATCTGGATCATCGCCGCCTGCCGGATCGCCTCGGTCGGGCCCGCGGTGGCGGCGAAGGTGAACAGCCCGGTCGCCGGATCCCGGTGCTGACGCCAGACGTCCCCGGCGTACGCGGCCATCGCGTCGCGGTAGATGTGCCCACCGGTGACCGATTCGAGCAGCAGCAGGTTCTTGAAGAAGATCGAGTTGAAGTACGCCGGCTGGGTCGCGAGCCGGCCCTGGGTCACGAAGTACGTGTAGGCCGCGCGGGCGATGCTCTCGGCGCGTCGCAGGTACGTGCGGTCATGGGTGATCTGGTAGAGCAGCACGTTGACGCCGACCGGTACGCCCTGGTTGTAGGACCACTGGGTCTTCTGCAGCGTGCCGACCAGGTTCAGGTGGTCGAAGTAGAGGCCGTTCGGGGCGAGCAGGTTCCGGTTGGTCCACTCGTACATGCGCAGCGAGAAGTCCAGATAGGACCGTCGTCCGGTGAGCTGGTAGAGGCGCAGCCCGAGCTCGGCCCCGGGCATGTTGGAGACGGTGTTGCGGTCGACGCTCCAGGTGGCCTGGGTCCAGAACACGCCGCCGGCCGCGGCGTGCGTGGTATCGGTGTCCCAACCCGACCGGATCAGGGTGAAGACCCGCTCGGCGCGGGCCAGCGCGGCCCGGTCGCGGGTCATCAGGTAGTGCTGGACGTCGAGCAGGCCGACCCACTCGTTGTCGTCGTAGAAGAAGTCGCCCCCGGCGCCGAACGGCTCCTCCGGGTAGGACGCGTAGCCGGGCACGCCGGTCGTGCCGCGGGTGCTCCAGTACCGCTGCTGCCCGGCGGCGCGGGCGGCCAGGTCGGTTCGGAAGCCGGCACCCAGCCGCCCCGGCAGCCCGGTCAGGTCCAGGGTCGCGACGTGTACCTGCGAGAACGGCCACTCGAACGAGTACGTTCTGTCGTCGGCCGCGGCCGGGACACGTTCCCGGTACAGCCCGGAGCCGTCCCGGACCGCCAGGTAGCGCTGCAGCGCCCGGTAGGAGGCGACCGCCCGGGCGGCGTTGGTGGCGGCACGGCTATCGGTCGACGGCATCGTCGACGACGAGGACGCCGACGACGCCGTCGACGATGAGGGCGCCGCGATCGCGACGGCCGGCTGGGTCAGGGTCACCAGCGCCGCGGCCGCGGCGGCGATGGCGGCGCGGACGATACGAGTCTTCATGCGCTGCCTCCGGTGCCGGGGCCACGGACGGCTCGGGTCGGCACCGACGACCTCTCGCAACAGATGACGACCTGTCACAACGATGTCGTGGGCGCGCCCCGGGCAGTGATGTCTATGTATACGTAATCAGAGAACGTAATCAGTTACCCTGGGCCGGTCAAGAGGGGAGGGCCCGTTGCCGCCGCAGCAACCGACCATGCGTGACGTCGCGCGGCTCGCCGGGGTGAGTGCGGCCACCGTGTCCCGGGTTGTCAACAACGAGCGCTACATCCGGCCGGAGACCCGGGCGAGCGTCGAGCGTGCCATCGCCGAGCTGGGCTTCCATCGCAACGAGATCGCCCGTACGCTGCGGCCCGGCCAGACCGCCGACACGATCGCCCTGGTGATCGAGGATCCGGCCAACCCGTTCTGGTCGGCGATCACCCGCGGGGTCGAGGAGACCGCCCGGCGATACCAGCACATGCTCGTCGTCGGCAGTACCGGGCTCAGCTTCGAACAGGAGCGCGACCTGCTGCGCGACCTGGTCCGCCGGCGGGTCGACGGCCTGCTGGTGGTGCCCACCCCACACGCCCACCGCGAGCTGCACGCGGAGCTGGCCCGCTGGGCGCCGATGGTCTTCATCGACCGGGTTCCGCGGGGCGTGCCCGCCGACTCGGTGGTGCTGGACAATCGCGGCGGCGCCCGGGACGCGGTGGCGCACCTGCTGGCACGCGGGCACCGTCAGGTCGCGTACGTCGGCGGCGATCCGGCCGTGAGCACCGGCGCGAGCCGGCTGGCCGGCTACCGGCAGGCGCTCCGAAGCGCCGGCCTCAGCTACGACCCCGGGCTGGTCAGCCTGGGCAACCATACCGTCGAGGCGGCCTGGGCGGCGGCGACCGGCCTGCTGAACGGGCCGGCCGCGGCCGACGCGATCTTCGCCGACAACAACCGGATGTGCCTGGGCGTCCTGCACGCGGTGGACCGGCACGGCACCGACGTCGGGGTGGCCGCCTTCGACGACGTCGAACTGGCCGACCTGCTCGCGATACCGGTCGCCCTGGTCACCTACGACGCCGTCGAGATCGGCCGGCACGCGGCCGAACTCCTCTTCGAACGCATCGGCGGCGGCTCGGGCCCGTTCCGGCGGGCCGTCCACCCGACCACCCTCGTGGTGCGCGGCGGCGACCGGACGGTGCGCACGGGGTCATCGGCGACGCCGGAGCTACCGCCGCCCACGCGCGGGGGCGGCCGGGTCGCCTCGTCGTACGTTCGCCGTACCGGATCATGCCCGGTGGACCGAGCTGTTCGATGACGGTGGCGCGCCCGAAAGGGATTCTCGTGGCACCGCGGGTGGATCGCACTACGGGAAATCGACCGGCCGCCGTCCCCGCAGCAGCTCAGGCAGCCATGGTTGGGACCCGCGGGGACGGGGCACGCGGCGAGCGCCACCGGCCGCTGCGGCCTGCCGCCATACCGACCGCGCTGGAGCCGGCTCGGCCGGGTCGCGAACGTCGCCGTCGGCAATGCGGTGGGCCCCCGTCCACCGGTTCGTTCCCCTGGTCGCGAGGGCCACCGCGTGTGCCGCCGATGCCAGGGTCACATGCCGGTGCCAGCCGTCGAACGACCGTCCGGTGAAGTCCCGGATCCCGACCTGGTCGCTGATGTCGTCGAAGTCGAGGTCCACCCGCTGGGTCAGCCGGCTCAACCGCACCAGCTCGGCCGGCCGGGCGTCGACCATGGTGGTCAGCCAGAACTCGGTTGGCCACCGCTGGCCGTTCTCCCGGACCCCCATCAGCAGCAGCTCCTGGTGACGGGTGGATTGGCGGCCGGTGCCGCGGGACGGGAGCCGCACGCGCATGGTCGACACCGTGCTGGCGCGCATGGTGGCCGCCGGGGTGTGGTCGCGCCAGAACACGGTGGAGCCGACATGGCGGACCGCCGCCATGATGCGGTCGGCCGGTATGTCGCCGCTGCGGCCGGGGACGGCCGTCGGCGCCACGGTCAGCGGGCAGGTGCCGTTGAACCTGATCAGCACCGGTACCGAGGCGGCCACGAAGCGGCGGATCGTGGCGATCACGTTGGTCGCTCTGCCGTCCAGCACCACCGGCCGGACCGGCAGGTCCCAGTCGCGCATCATGCCCAGGTAGGACTCGACGGCGCAGTGGGCCAGCGGTTCGGCGACGACGCTGTCCGGAATGGACGCGCGTTCGCGCCGGTCGGCGTCGAGCCAGGCCCCCGACAGGTGCAGCCGCCAGTTGATCGGGATACTCCGGTCATCCCAGGCCGCCCATACCCCGCAGGCCTCCTGCCCGTTGAGCACCTGGCCGAACGCGGGAAAGAACCGTCGGTCGACGCCCACGGAGTTCTCGCCCGCCTTCGGGATGACCATCGGACGCACGACCCACGCCTGCGGCGGCCCGTCGCTCGTCGCGTACCTGCCCAGGGCCTGGCGGACCGTCCGCCAATCCCAGGTGGAGCTGCAGATGAAGTGGTGCAGGCGCTGCTCGGTCGCCTGGCCGCCGAGCCGCCCGGCGATGTTGCGGATGGACTTGCGCCCGTCGGTGCGCAACAGGCCCTGGATGTACTCGGTACCGGTTCTACGCTGGTCGCTGCGCGCAAGGTCGGCGAACAGCGTCGAGCAGAGCTCGTCGAGCGTCGCGTTGCGTGAACCGTCGTCGCCTGGTTCAGGCGGTCTCCGAAGATCTTCTTCAGCGTAAAGCGCGATCGCGCCCATGTTTCCCCCGTGTCGTAGCGAATTGACGCCGTACCATGCGGTCCGGAATCGTCCGGTCGACCGCAGCTAGGTGATCGGATTCGGGACGGTGTATCGGCGCACCGGACGCCGGTCGGTGGGTACCGAGATCATGGAGTGCCCGACCTGTCCAGGCTGGCCGGGATCGCGCAGCCGGACCCGACGACAACCGCCGTCTCCGGTATCCGGGTCACGCCGCAACCGGCACGCGGGTACGCGCGGGCACTGTCGTCGATGTCGGGTCGACCCGCCGCTATGCGGGTGATCCGCCGGCCGCACGCAGCCGCGGTCGGATGGCGTGAGCGGCCAGGCTGCCGACCCGGGAGGGTGGCGCTGGCTCGCGTTCGGCGGCCGAGGCCGTCGTCGCAGCCGCCGCGCCGGTCTGTGCTCTCGATCTGAGGCGTGCTCGCCTGACCTTCACCATTGCCCCCGTACCCTCGCAACCAATAGTTGATCATCGGCAGGTATCGTTCTCCGTGAACGATACACAGCACCGCTCCGAGGCGGAGGTGCGCCAGTCACTCGTGGTGGGCGACCCGATTCGACTCGCGGTCACCGATGTGGAACGGGTACGAACGGGAGCGCACCGACACCTCGCTGTCGGTGCGCTCACGTTCGCCTTTTCGGACAGTTGCCGGAAGAAGTCAAGCACGTTTCAATTGACCCTCAACGCTCGTTGAGAGCGCTCTCACGTGCCGGGCGGGGGAAGTCAAGCCGCCGTGTCTTCAGGAGCCTTCATG
>JAVHWE010000230.1:0-7598 GCA_032160285.1 Micromonosporaceae bacterium
GGCGCCCATCGAATTCGCCCCGATCGTCCGCTTGTACCAGGGTTGGACCTGCCGGGTGCTCCGTCTCAGGATCGGTGCCAGGCATCTCCCGCCGCCGCCCCAACACCCGTACGGACCCCATGAGACCGCTTGATCCACGACTGACGCGCTACGCCGGGGCGACCCGCGGGTACCTGGCCGCCTGCGTCGGACTCGGCCTCGTCGGCGCCGGGCTCATCGTGGCTCAGGCGACGCTGTTGGCCGCCGGGATCAGCGCTGCCTTCCTGCGACACACGGTGGCCAGGTCGCTGCTGGCCGCGCTGGCCGTGGTGATCGTCAGCCGGGCGCTGCTCGCCTGGGCGCAGGAGGTGGCCGCGCACCGGTCGGCGGCGGCGGTCAAGACCCAGCTGCGCGGACGTCTGCTCAGCCACGTGGTGCGCCTCGGCCCCGGCTGGCTGAACCGACCGCGCGGCAGCCAGCCCGCGGACGGCCAGCCCTCGGCCGGCCAGCCCTCGGCCGGCCAGCCCGCGGACGGCCAGCCCGCGGACGGCCAGCCCGCGGCCGGCCACGCCGCGGACGGCCAGGCTGATCAGCGCGGCCGGGACGGCCGGCCGGGGTCGACCGCCGGTGAGCTGACCACCCTGGCCAATCGGGGCGTCGACGCCCTCGACGACTACTTCGCCCGGTACCTGCCGCAGCTGGTCCTCGCGGCGGTGGTACCGGTGATCGTGCTGATCCGGCTGCTGCCGGCGGACCTGACCGCCACCGTCACCATCGCGATCACGCTGCCTCTGATCCCGGTGTTTCTGGCGATCGTCGGCGTTACCACCGCCCGACGCAACCGGCGTCAGTTCCGGATGCTGACCCGGCTGGCACACCATTTCCTCGACGTGGTGGCCGGCCTGCCGACGCTCAAGGTGTTCGGCCGGGCCAAGGCACAGGCCGAGACGATCCGGCAGGTCACCGACGACTACCGTCGCGCCACCATGCGTACCCTCCGGTTGGCCTTCCTGTCGTCGCTGGTGCTCGAACTGGTCGCCACCGTGTCCGTGGCGCTGGTCGCCGTCGGTATCGGGCTGCGCCTGGTCAACGGCCGCCTCGACCTGCAGACCGCGCTGCTGGTGTTGATCCTCGCGCCGGAGGCGTACCTGCCGCTACGGGCGATGGGTACGCAATTCCACGCCAGCGCGGAGGGTCTCGCCGCGGCGGAACAGATCTTCGCCGTCCTGGACGAGCCGGTCGCGGCCCACGGCGGCGCCACCTCGGTACCGTCCGGGCCGCTGCACGTCGACGGGGTCACGGTGCGGTTTCCCGGCCGGGCCGGACCGGCTCTGCACGATGTCAGCCTGACCGTCGCGCCCGGCGAGGTGGTCGCGCTGGCCGGGCCGAGCGGATGCGGCAAGTCGACGCTGCTCAATGTGCTGCTCGGATTCGTCGCCGCGGACTCCGGCCGGGTGTCGATCGGCGGGGTCGACCTGTCGACGCTGGACCCCGAGGCGTGGCGACGGCACGTGGCCTGGGTGTCGCAGCGGCCGTATCTGTTCGCCGGCACGGTCGCCGACAACGTCCGGCTCGGCCGGCCGGACGCGCCGGACGAGCTGGTCCGCGAGGCGGCCCGGCTGGCACGCGCGGAGGACCTCCTGGACACCACGGTCGGCGACGACGGCGCCGGGCTGTCGGCCGGGCAGCGCCAGCGGGTGGCCATCGCCCGCGCCCTCCTGTGCGACGCGCCGCTCATCCTGCTGGACGAGCCGACCGCCAACCTGGACGGCGCGAACGAGGCGGCGGTGCTGGACGCGATCACCCGGTTCGCCCGCGGCCGAACCGTCATCCTCGTCGCCCACCGCCCCGCCCTGCTCGCGATCGCCGACCGGGTGATCCGGCTGGACGCCGGCCACCTCCTGGTCCCCGCGTGACCGGGCAGCCGGGGACGCCCCTCGCGACGGACGACGCGGTCGCGGCCTCCCCGCCGAACGGACGCCACGTGCGGCGGCTACTGAGGCTCGCCGTACCGGTGGCGCCCCGGCTCGCGCTGGCGGTCGTGTTCGGTGTGCTGGCCGCGGCCAGCGCCATCGGCCTGATGGCGACCTCCGCCTGGTTGATCTCCCGGGCGGCCCAGCACCCGCCGGTCGTGGACCTGGCCGTCGCGATCGTCGCGGTGCGTACCTTCGCGTTCGCCCGCGGCGCCTTCCGCTACCTCGAACGACTGACCGGCCACGATGCCGCCTTCCGGGTACTGGGCCGGCTCCGGGTCGCGACGTACCAGCGGCTGGAGCGGCTGGCGCCGGCCGCCGTTGCGGTACTGCGCGCCGGCGACCTGGTCAGCCGCTTCGTGGCCGATGTCGACGCGGCGTTGGACGTGCTGGTGCGGGTCGTTTTGCCGTACCTGGTCGCGGCCGGGGTCGGGGTCGCCAGCGTCGGCCTGCTCGCGACGATACTGCCGGCGCAGGCCGCCGTACTGGCGGCCGGCCTACTCCTGGTCGCGGTCGGGGTGCCGGTGATCCAGCACGCCGCCGCGCGCCGCCAGGACCGGCGTACCGCGCCGCTGCGTGGGGAGCTGTCGGCGGCCACCGTCGACCTGCTGCGCGGGCTGCCCGAGCTGATCGCCTACCGGGCGGCCCAGCGGCGGCTGGCCGCCCTCGCCGACACCGACGACCGGCTGCGCCGGGTGACGTCGCGGTCGGCGGCCGGGGTCGGACTCGGTGCGGGGCTGGTGGCGCTCGCCGCCGGGGGGTGCGTGTGGGCGGGGCTGGCGCTCGGCGGCGCGGCCGTGCGTGGCGGCCAACTGAACGGTGTCCTGCTCGCCGTGGTCGTCCTCACGCCGCTCGCGGTGTTCGACACCGTGTCGGGGGTACCGGCCGCCGCAGCGCACCTGGCCACCGCCCGCGCCGCGCTCGGCCGGGTGTTCGGCCTGCTCGATCAGCCCGACCCGGTATCCGAACCGGAGCGGCCGGTTGCGGCGCCGACCGCCCCGTACCTGGTCGAGGTCTCCGGCGTGAGCGCCCGGTGGACGCCGGACGGCCCCGACGTCCTGCACGACGTGACGCTGACACTTCGGCCGGGCGAGCGCACCGCGATCGTCGGCCCGAGCGGCTCGGGTAAGAGCACGCTCGCCGCGGTCCTGGTGCGCTTCCTGGATCCGAGCGCCGGCCGGGTACTGATCAACGGTGTCGACGCCACCACCGTGGCCGGCGACGATGTTCGCCGGATCGTCGGGCTGCTGGGTGAGGATGCCCGGCTGTTCGATACCTCGATCGCGGAGAACCTGCGGATCGCCGATCCGGCGGCCGACGAGTCGCGGCTGCGGCGGGCGCTCGCCGACGCCCGGCTGCTGGACTGGGTGGACGCGCTCCCGGAAGGGCTGGACACGCCGGTCGGCGAGCACGGTTCGCGGCTGTCCGGTGGTCAGCGCCGCCGGCTGGTCCTGGCCCGGGCGCTCCTCGCCGACTTCCCGATCCTGATCATGGATGAACCCACCGAGCATCTCGACGAGGAGACCGCCGAGGCGCTCACCGCCGACCTGCTAGCCGCGACCCGCGGCCGGACGACCGTACTGATCACGCACCGGCTGCTGGCCTCCGGCGACCTGGACCAGATCGTCACCGTCGATGCCGGCCGGGTCACGGTAACCGCGACAGCACCGGCCGGGGAGCGAACGTTAACGATCCGGCCTTCCATTAGTTCATCGATACCGTAAAGTTTGCCGACGGCAACCACCAATCAACGTCAGGGGAGTGCGGATGAGCGAGATCACCGGAGATCAGCAGGTCCAGTCGGAGGTCCTTGAGGGTCTGGCTATGGCGGTTAACCACCGCAGGTGGTTCGTTGAGCTCGCCGTTCCGTACCTGGGGACGCACCCCATCGAGGTGGGCAGCGGTCTCGGCGACTACGCCATGGACTGGTCACCGCATTTCACCCGGTTGACCGCCACCGAGGCGGACCCCGACCGCCTGGTCCTGCTCAAGGACCGGCTCTCCGGCCACTCCAACATCGACGTCAAGCAGCTTCTGCTGCCGACCGACGAGGAAGCCGGCCACACCGGCGCCGTGTCCTACAACGTTTTGGAGCACATCGAGGACCACGTCGGCGCGCTACGCAGCATGGCGCGACTGGTCAAGCCGGGCTCCGCCATCGTTTTGATCGTGCCGGCCTTCCCGTTCGCGATGAGCCCGGTCGACGTGGCGACCGGTCATGTCCGCCGGTACACCAAGAAGTCCATGATCAACGCGCTGACCGAGGCCGGCCTGGAGATCGAGCGGGTCCAGTACCTCAACGCGCTCGGACTCATCGGCTACTACATGGCCACCAGCGTGTTCAAGCTGGTCCCCAAGGAGGGGCCGATGGTCAAGTTTTACGACAGGTTCATCCTCCCGCTGACCAAGGCTGCGGAAAGTGTCGTGCGCGCGCCGTTCGGTCAGTCGGTCTTCGCCGTCGCCAGGACGCCCGCGAACCGGTGATGTGTGGTTCGTTTGACCGCGCCACAAGGCCCTGGGCCGGTGGCGCGGATTCAACTCCACCGGAATATGCGGCTACGAAACCGGCCCGGTGATCGAGCGGACGTCCCAGATCCACACTCCACCGGTCCACTGCGCTGCAACGCCCGTCAACTTTGTCACCGTCTCGCGGAATGCCGCCTCGCGTCGCGGCGGCGGCATGCCGGGCTTCCTGACGCGGGGAGCGAATACCAGTACGCCCGCCCGCCAGAACCGCAGATCGTCGATGGCGTGGGCCCGGTCGTCGGCGGTTACCGTCGCCGGGACCGTATACGGGAAAACGCGGACCAGCAGGTCGGATGTCGGCCGGGCCGGCGACGTCCAATTTGCCTTTCGATTGGTTTCACTCGTCGGACCGAGGAAGTATCCGCCGGGCATCTGGAAGCCGATGTTCGTCACCGCCGACCACTGCATGCCTTCGACAAAGGTGTTGCGCGGCAGCGGAAGCGGGACGAGCGTGTGACCGCCGGCGACGTAGGGGCGCCACGCCCCACTGGTGATGAACCGCGGCACCGGTCGGTCCACCGCGGGCAGCGGAGTCGGCGCGATCGGCAGCAGGGCCGCCGCCACCGCGCCCCACCAGGCCAGGCGTACCGGAAAGCCGGTGCCACGCCACTCCACCGCAAGCTTCTCGGCCTCCGCGCACCCCATCGTGAGTAGCACGCCGACAACCGGGATGAGCCCGAGAGCGTACCTGGACGGAGTGGCCATATCGAACGGCGGGAAATGGCCCAGCACTCGGAGCGGACCGGGTATTCCCGTCGACCGACCGTAGACGATGACGGTCGGGCCGACGGCGAGCGCGGTGAACATCGCTCCCGTCGCCAGCAGGGCCCAGACAGCCGGGCGCCGACGCAGCCACACTACGATTCCCAGTACGAGTACGAGCAGCGGCCACCCGAAGAACGCATTGTCCTCGGTCGCGCTGTTCGACAGGTGCTGGGCACCGATCGCGTCT
Organism: Micromonosporaceae bacterium; assembly: GCA_032160285.1. GTDB lineage: Bacteria > Actinomycetota > Actinomycetes > Mycobacteriales > Micromonosporaceae > Planosporangium. The sequence continues at coordinate 5,431 of JAVHWE010000230.1, forward strand.
CCCGCCAGCGACTCGCGGGCGAACCCGGGCAACGAGGCCAGGTCCGTCACGAAGCGACTCAGCTTGAACGGAAGTCCCTCATATCGACCCGGGCCCAGGAACTGGACATACAGCGGGTAGGCGAGCAGCACGCCGGCGGTCAGCGCGGCCCAGCCCAGCCCGGCAAGGAACGGCCGCACCATGGGACGCACCTCGGACCGGCGCTGGACGGCGTACGCCCCGACGAACGTGGCGCAGCCCAGCGCGGTGAGCAGGAGTATCTCCTCGTTGAGGAACGCCTGGTACGTGACCAGCAGGCCGAGGATGACCCCGTTACGGATCGTGCGGCCCCGCTCCCCCATCTTGATGACCCGCAGAATGATGAACGGCAGCAGGAAGAAGGACACCAGGTTCGGGTGGCCGCCCGCCTGCGAGACCATGCCCGGGGCGAAGCCCATGAACCCCCCACCGACCCAGGCCGCGAACCTGGAGGGCACCACGTGGCGCGACAGCAGCCAGTACCAGGCCGACGCGGTCAACGCCATGCCCAGGACAAGCGTCAACGCGAACGTCACCTGCGGACCGGCCAGCAGTGTGACCGGAGTGAGCGGAATTCCCAGGCCCAGGATCGAGGTGTTGCTCATCAGGTTGACCTGGTTCGGGACGTTCATCTGATCGGTGATCAGCGGATTGTGCCCATGGGTGAGCGCCCAGGCCGCGTGCGCCAGAAACCACTGGAACTGGAACTGGTCGGTCTGGTTGGTCGGGAGCACCCGGTCAGCCGGATTGACCCACAGCCGACCGGTGACGAAAATGCCCGCGAGCACGTAGACGCCGTACGCCGCGATGCTCCACGCGCGCGTCGGTATGCCTCGCAGATATCGAATAGCAGCGGCCTGCGCCGGACCCGCAACCGAAACCCGCGGCGCGCCGCTCGCGGCCCGTTCCTCCACCGGACGCACGAGGGTCTGCGTGTTCGCCGAGTCAAGCAATGCGGGGCTCCCGTGAGTCAGTTCAGGCGGTGCCTGGTTCGTGGTCGTAAGATTCGCGATCGTCGAATTCATGGCCGTCGGGTCCGCCGTCGTGCGACGTTCGTCGCCACCCGACGAAGTCGTCAAGCCGCGATCTGACGAACGTCCCATACCCATATCCCGTTTTTCCAGGTGGGCGGGAAACCCAACAAGTCTGTTGTCAACTTCCACAGCGCTTCTTCCCGGGTACGCTGAGGCAGCACAACGATCGCAGCTCGCCAGAACTTCAGGTCATCGACCGCATTTCTCCGATCAGTCTCGGTGATCACGGGAACCCTGCCCGCCCGGACAACCTTGATGAACAGGGCCGATGTCGGACGGTACGGGGCACCGAACATGCTGCGCCGGTCCGGCGTGGAAGGGTCGGGACCCAGGAAATAGCCCCCGGGCATCGTGAATTCGAGATTGGTTTCCTCGGCCCAGCGGATCGGTTCCTCACCATAGATGTTGGAGGCCAGCGGAACAGGCACGATTGTTCGGCCGGTGGGCACGTAGGACCGCCATTGTCCGCTGCTGAAGAATCCAGGGATCGGTTCCGGGCTGGTGATGTGGATCCGTCGTGGGAAAAGCGGAACCAACGACACGGCCACCAGTCCGAGCGCCAGCACACTCATGAGCCTGGACCGATCACGCGGCGCGGCACGTGCGACTCCGAGGGTGGTATCCAGCCATAGGGCCAGCAGAATCGCGACAAGCGGCAGGAGGACCAGGGCCCAGCGGGTCGCGATGACGGAGTCGAACAACGGCAGGTGGGACAAGAGGGCATACGGGCCGCTGATGTTCGTCGGCGCCGCCGTGTAGATCATCACCGGGCCGAGCGAAATCAGAAAGGCGATGATGCCGGTCAGGAGCGTCGCGCGGACCAGGAGGCGACGCCACAGCACGACGATCACCAGGGCGCATGTCGCGAGCAGGGGCCAGCCAAAGTACGAATTCTGCTCGGCAGCGTCCTGCGCGAATCGGGCGTTGGCAGGCGACCCGCCGATCGTTTCACTCGAGAAGGAGACAAACGAATAGATATCCGCCCCGAACCACTGTGCGCCGTCCCACATGCCGTGGTAGGCCTGTGGGCCCAAGAACTGCATGTACAGGGGGTACGCCAGCAGAGCACCGGCCACACCGGCGGCGATCCCGAAGCCGGCGAGGACCGGGCGAAGA
>JAVHWE010000262.1:0-8201 GCA_032160285.1 Micromonosporaceae bacterium
TCATCACGGTGGTGTAGGCGAGGTTGGCGTCGAGCAGGTCGAGGACCTCGGCCGGAGTGAGGTCCCGCCCGGCGGTGGCCAGCGTGGCCAGCACCTGATGCTCCAACGCGCCGCGACGGCGCCGGTCGTGATCCACTGCCCTCCCCGGTTCGCCTTGTCGCGCATCCTACTACGGCAAGAGTAGTAGATGGCCGGGAAACGCGACGGTCCTGAGCTGGCTGCGTACCGGTCGGGTGCAGTCGGGGGATTTCGCGGACACCCACCCACTCCATGATCTAGCTTTCCCCGGTGCCGACGTGGCCGGATACCCCGGCACTGCCCAGCCGAAGCATGCCCAGGAGGTTCCCCGTGACCGTCGCCAGGCACCGGGAGGACGCCCGGTGAGCGGTCAGACGTCGAGGACCCGCGTGCGGACATCAAGCGGGCCGTCGGCCTCCCGCACGATGTTGAACAAGGTGCCCGAGGTCACCCGCTACTTCTGGATCATCAAGATTCTGTGCACCACCGTGGGGGAAAGCTTCGCGGACTACATCAACGAAACCCTCGGCTTCGGCCTGACCAACACCACGCTGGTGTTCTCGGCGGCCCTGGTGACGGTGCTGGTCATCCAGTTCCGACGGCGTCGCTACCTACCCGCCGTCTATTGGCTCGCCGTCGTGCTCATCAGCGTCGTCGGCACCCTGCTCACCGATCAGCTCACCGACGGCCTGGCCGTCGCGTTGTGGATCAGTACCACGGTGTTCGCCGTCCTGCTGGCCATCGTGTTCGGCGTCTGGTACGCCCGCGAACGGACCCTGTCGATCCACTCCATCATCACCACCTCCCGCGAGTCCTTCTACTGGCTCGCCGTGCTGGTGACCTTCGCGCTGGGTACCGCCGCCGGCGACTGGACGGTCCAGCTGACCGGATGGGGTCCTGGCCCGTCGGTGTTGTTGCCCGCCGGTCTGATCGTCGCGGTTGTCGTGGCCTGGCGACTCGGGGCCGGCCCCGTCCTGTCGTTCTGGCTCGCCTACATTCTGACCCGACCGCTGGGTGCCAACCTCGGTGATCTCCTCGCCTCGCCGCGCGGCGACGGCGGGCTGGGCCTGGGCACCCGCGGCACCAGCATCCTGTTCCTGGGCGCCATCCTGGTTGTCGTCGGATACCTCACCAAGACCCACAAGGACCAGACCGAGATCGTGTACCACGGTACCGGTTGACCATCCCCCACGGCGGACCACCCGACGCGCTGCTGGACCTCAGCGCCGACGCCGACCTCACCGTCATCGGCCGCGGTTCACACGCCGGGCTCGGCAGCGGCCAGGGTCGCCCGGGAACGCGGGCTCAGCGGGTACTCATTTCCAGGCGTCGGTGATCGGGGCGCTTTGCGCGGCTCGGCCGATCGGGGCCAGCCCGTAGTAGGCCTCGACGGTACGCAGGACCCGGTAGTGGTCGACCGACTCCGGGTACAGCCCGGGGTTGACGCCGCTGCCGGCGAACAGGGTGAGAATCTGGTTGCCGGCGCTACCGTCGTTTTCGTCGAAGGTGACGAGGAGCTGACTGTTGTGCTGCTCAGCCCACGCCAGGTAGGGCGCCAGGTTGGATCGTGCCCAGGTGTCACCGGTGGCGACACCGCAGTTGTGCATGTCGTTGCACAGGTTCGGGACGACGAAGGCCAGCGTGGGAAGCTTCGCGTAGTCGGACCCGAAGGCGCTGTACGGGAGATTGGCGCTGGGCGGTACGTTGTCGAAGTCGACCCACGGGTTGTGTTTGGCCGCGTACCCCGCCGACGTGCAGCCGCGATAGCCGGCCCGCGGCAGATCCTCGGAGTAGCCGGCGAACGTGTGACCGGCGTCGAGGAGTTGCCGGCCGAGGTTGGGCCTGCCCTTCAGGTCGACCGGGCAGTGGTCGTCGGTGACGCCCTGGGTGGAGCCGGAAAACAGCGCGAGATAGTTGGGCTGGCTGGGGTGCGCCACTCCGTGCGCGTTGGTGAAGACGGCCGCCCGTTTCATGAGCGAGTTCAGGTACGGCGCCGCGGCATTGCCGGCCAGCGCCTCGTACGACTTGTTCTCGAAGACCGCAACCACCAGGTGATCCGGCCGGGGCAGCGCACCGACGGCCGGACCTCCGCCGGCGCCGGCCGACTCCGGGCCGGACGGGGCGGCCGAGGCGGCCGGGCCCGACACCGTGACCGACGGGATCCGGTGTGCCGGCCCGCGGCCGCAGGATCCCGTGACGGCGACGGCGGCCCCCACCGCGGCCGCCGCGATGGCGCGGGCCATTGTCCATCTCATCGTCGAGCCCATCCGTTGTGGGGTTTCCGGGTGGCCATCGTCAGCGCAGGGACAGCCACGTCAGACTGCCGAGGCCGGCGGCCACGCAGTAGATGGCGAAGGGGGTGAGGGTACGGGTTTCGAAGTACCGAGTGAGGAAGCGGACGGCCAGGTAGGCGCAGACTCCGGAGACCAGGCTGCCGACGAGGACCTGGCCGGATATGCCGTCGCCGAGGGGGCCGAACAGGTCGGGCAGCTTGAGGACGCCGGCGGCGAGAATGACCGGGGTGGCGAGCAGGAACGAGAAACGGGCGGCGTCCTCATGGGAGAGTCCGCGCAGCAGACCGGCGGCCATCGTCGCGCCGGACCGGCTGACACCGGGGAGCAGGGCGAGGATCTGGGCCGCGCCGATAAGCGTGGTGTCCTTGATGGACTGTCCGGCGATGCGTTTGTCGGCCGCCGCCTCCGTCGCCTCGGCTCGTGCCTTCGTCCGGTAGACGGTGCCACCCGGATGCGGGCGCGCCCCGGTCGGTACCGGTACCGGCCCCCCGACGCCCGTACCCTTCGGCGGGGTGACGCTCCGCCGCCGAAGCCGCTCCGCGCCGTAGAGGATAAGTCCGTTGGCGGCAAGGAAGATCGCCGCCGGGATTGGACGGCCGAGGACGGTACGGAAGGTGTGTTCCAGGAGCAGTCCGGTGAGTCCGACCGGGATCGTCGCGATGACGATCATCCAGGCGAGCCGTTCGTCGGGCGTCTCCATCCGCCGGTACCGGATCGACGTGGCGAACCCGGTGACGATGCGCACCCAGTCGCGCCAGAAGTAGACCAGCAGCGCGACCGCCGTCGCGACGTGTAGCCCCACGATGAACGCGAGGTACGGCGATTCCGGTGCGGACACATCGAGGTCGCGGGCCCACCGGCCGCCGAGCAGTGCCGGCAGCAGCACGCTGTGGCCGAGGCTGGACACCGGGAACAGCTCGGTCACGCCCTGCAGCGCGCCCACGACGATGGCTTCCGGGTACGTGAGGTGGCCGCTCACCCGCGGCGCCGTTCCGCGCGGCGGGTCCGGATGACCTCGAAGACGATCGGCAGCAGCGACACCGCGACGATGAGCGCGACGACCGGCAACAGGTACCGGTCGATGGTCGCGGTCGCGGTCGTGTCGCGCAGTTTGCGGGCCGCCGGGACGGCATCACGAAGGGCGTGCACACGCCGAACCCTACATGTTGTAGGACAGGCGTACCGGCAGCTCACAGCGTGCTCTCAGGTGCCTTCGTCCGCGCCGAGCGCCCGACGCAGGGTCAGCTCGTCGGCCGGGCTCAGCGAGGTGACGAAGCGCTGCAGAATCTCGGCGCGGTCACGCCCGCCGTCCAGGACGGTCCGCATGCGGTCGGCGGCGTGCTGAGCGGCATCCTTGATCGGCCGGTATCCGCTGCGGCCACCGTGGCGTACCCGCGCCACCAGACCCTTGTCCTGCAGCCGGGTCAGGATGGTGTGCACCGTGTTGTACGCCAGCCCGGTACCGATGGCGGCCTGCAGCTGGGCTGGCGTCAGCGGCCCGTCGGCCGCCCACAGCGCACCGAGAACTTCGGCTTCCAGCGCGCCGGCGGCCCGTCGGGTACCGGTCGGGCCACTCGGGGCCTGGATTCGCATGACGCCACCCTACGAGTGGGGCTGATCGCACGCGACCACACGGCCGCAAACGCGCGCGCCGCTTGATTCAGCCCGGTACGCGTCGCGGGCCAGCCGGCTCCGCCACGCCGTCCGCCGCCGGATACCGGGTCAGCGCCGGATACCCGGACGGCGCCGGATACCCGGACGGCCGGTTCGCCCGCGGGCGAACCGGCCGTTTCACAGGTGCGGCGGCCTGGTGTAGCGGGGTCAGTCGTCCGCCCGTGCGAGCTGGCCGCGGATCCCGCCGGCCGGGAACTCCGCGTTGTGGAGGTTCACATAGAACCTTGAGGGATGGCTTCTGATGGACGCCACCAGCGCGGCGTCGGCCTCCACCTCGCCGGCGATACCGTTGATCGTGACCGGTAGACCGGTGGGCGCGGCGAAGAACGGGACCACGACCGGGCCCGCCTGTGCCACGCCACCGGTGTGGATGTGCCCGGCGGTCGGCGGCGCGATGGCGCTCCAGGCGAACGCGAACCGTACCGTCGTCCTGCCCTTGAGCCGGACGAATCCCACAGCGCGCCCGTCCGGGTCACCGGCGTTCGGCACCTCCTGCATGCCGTCCATCTGCGCGATCAGCGGTTCGCGCAGCAACCTGGTCAGGTCCACGCCCCGGTTGAGCATGCGCAGCTGGCCCTTGATGGTGCCGCCGGGGAAGTTGGCGTCGTGCAGGTTGGCGTAGTACGCGCCCGGATTGGCCTCGATGGCCGCCACGACGGCGGCATCGGCCGTGACACAGCCGGTGACACCGCGGATCGAGTCCGGTAGCTGACCGGCGAACAGGCCGACGGCCACCGGTCCGTTGGATCCGACAGGGGCGAGGTGGATGTGCGCGGCGAACGGGGCCAGGATGTTGTTCCACTGCATCAGGTAGCACACCTGGGTGCCCTGGATCCGGATGACCACCCGGCCGGTGCCGTCCGGGTCGGCGGCCGGGGCGTTCGTGCCGTTCATCGCGGTGACGAGGAAGACCGCCCCGCCCGGGGTTGGTGGGCCGCTGGTGTCGGCCCCGAAAGAGTCCGCGCTGAACGGGTCCGCGCCGGCGGATGCCGCGCCGGCGGTTGAGGCGCCGACCAGCACCAGGCCGGCGGCTAGACTGAGCGCGCGGATCGCGAACGCTCGTTTCGACATGCCACTCGCCTCCTCTGAGGAGAACGTGGTTCAGGGATGTTTCGCTCCGCGTAGCAGTGTCGGCCTCCGCGCCCTCATGGTCAATCAATTGCGGTCAATATTGCGGCTGGATGCTGACCGTACCGGCATGGCTCGCCCGCGCGCGCCGCACGTTCGCTTCCGGCCGAGCCGGGCACAACGGGGTCGTGACATATTTGGCGCTATGCCAGGCATCGTCTACCGGGACGCGGCGCTCGCCGACGGGACCGGCCCGGAGCTGCAGGTCGGCGTGAGTCTGCTGGTCGATGACGACCGGATCGTATGGATCAGACCGGCCGACGATGAACCGGACCCGGGTCCCGACGCGGCGGTGGTCGACGCGTCCGGCTGTACCGTGGTGCCCGGTCTGGTCGACAGCCACAGCCACCTCACCCTGCCCGGTGGGGCGCACTGGATCGACCGCGGGTTCGACCCGCCACAGCGGCTGTTGGAGGTCGCCGAGCACAACGCGCGACTGCAGCGGGCGGCGGGTGTGCGGTGGGCCCGTGATGTCGGCTCGCCGATGACGACCGATCCGGTCGACGGGCGTACGCGGGCGCTGGCCCTCGGGGTGCGTGACCGGTGGGCGGGCCACCGCGAGTACCCGTACGTGCGGGCGGCCGGGTCGTGGGTGGCCCGCGCCGGTGTCCTGCCGTCGGGGCTCGGCGTGGCCGTCGCCGATGGCGACGGGCTGGTGGCGGCGGCGACGCGCCAGCTTGACGACGGAGCGGACTTCGTCAAGCTGTACCTTGACGGCCCGGACGCGGACACCGCGCCGTTCACCGCCGACGAGGTGCGGGCGGTGGTCGACGCGGCGCATGAGCGGGGCGCTCGGGTCACCGCCCATTCGGGCCTGCTGGCGGGCGCGCGGGTCGGTGCCGAGGCCGGCGTCGACTCCCTCGAGCATGGCTTCCAGCTCGACGCCCAGGTCGCGCGGACGATGGCCGACAACGGGGTCGCGCTGGTCTCGACGCTGGCCGTGCTGGAGTCGTGGCGGTCCTTCGCCCGGACGACGAGGTTGGCGCGTTTCGCCGAGCCGGCCGGTCGGTCGCGGGTGGCGGCGCGGCGCGAGTGGGCACACGAAAGCGTCCGGCTGGCGATGCGCGCCGGCGTACTGATCGCGGCCGGCACCGACTTCGGTGGCGGCTCGCTTCGCGCCAACCAGCTGGCGTGGGAGATCGAGTGCCTGGTGACCGCGGGCCTGCAACCCTGGCAGGCGCTGGCCGCCGCGACCCGCAACGGCGGCGCCCTGCTCGGCGAACCCGACGCGGGCGTCATCCGCGAGGGCGGTCCGGCAGACTTCGTACTGGTCCACGGTGACCCGCTGACGGATCCCGCCGCGATGTGGCGGGTCTGGCAGGTCCCGTAGGCCTCACGATCCTGCCGCGGCCGCCGACGGTTTCGCCTTCGCCCCGTCCGCGGTGAGGGCGAACCAGGTACCGTCGATTCCGTGGCCCCTGGTGTCACCTTCGGCCCTGTCGCCGGCGTACCGGTACAGCGGCCAACTGCCCAGGGTCAGCTGCGTGGCGCCGTCGGGCCGGGTGACAGTCCCGAGGAGAGACTGATCGCCCCCGGCAAACGTGACGTGCGCACCCACGAGGACCGGCGGCCACCTCACGGCGCAGGCACCGGTACAGTTCGACCTCGGCGGCGACGGCGTGTCGTTATCGGACCGGTAGAGCGTGAACATGTAATCGTCGGTGACGACAAGCCCGAGCGAGCTGGGCATTGCCATGATCAGCGCGGTCCGGCGGTCGGCGGGGACACCGGTGCCGCCCGCCGGTGGAGCGCTCGCGGTGGCGTTCGACCGCGGCCCGGGTGGCGCGGCCGTTCCCCGGTGCCCGGCGGCGGCCCCGCAGGCAGACACCGCAACCGCGGCCACCGCCGCGGCGATCACGAACGGGCCGAACACTCGTCTCACGATGTCCTCGAACCCCCTTGTCGGACCAGGAGCGAGAGCTCCCTTCATCGACCCAGGTGAGTCTGTCATCACCGGGAACGCCCCGCCAGTGCCGGCGTGGTTCAGCGGGCGCGAACCGCTCTGACCTGGTGCCCGCGGCAGGCTTCGAACCTGCGGCACACGGTTTAGGTTTACCTGGTGCTACCGCCGCCCATCGTGGCTGCGCCCGCAGTAGAGGCCCCTGTTTCGTGCCATGAACCGAGCCGCGACCCTCCGACGGTTACCACTCGCCGTGATGGATGGGCCGGTGCCCCCAGTCCACCCTCGCCGCGTCGCTGCGGGCCCAGCACTGGTGGGACGCAGGGCTACTTGGTCCGTGGTGGAGTCGGAGCGGATAGCGGCTGTCCCATGCCGTCAGGACGCCAGCCTCGAGGAGGACGAGCTCCGGTCACCCCTCCGTAGGAGCCAGGTTCCGTCCCGGCCTGATCATCAGGTCGCTCGCCGTGCTGTAGACGGCCATTCGGGTTCCGTTGACAAATGACAGAGGTCCCTCAAGAGAAGTGCTGATATCATTCAGGTATGTGAATACTCCTGGATACATGAAATCATCCCAGACAATTGTGCCGCCTGCCCTGAGTAGCTTAAGCGCGGCCTCTGTGTCATTCTTCACATAAGTATAGCTATGGCTCCCGTCAATATAAACCACGTCTATCGACCCATGATACGGCGAAAAGTCGAAGGTAGCCGAGTCTCCGAACAACTGATGAATGCGGTTCTCCTCTGGAGTTCCGTGGAAGGTTGTTCCCCGGTCCCACCGCTCAAAATTGATCGGGTCGGTGCCCTCGTACATAAGGTCCTGAAAAGCGTTGACGGATGGAAGGTCGAGGGTGTATATCTCGACCTCAGGATTGCTGGCGGCCACGGTCCACGTCGTCTCCCCCAGATACGTTCCTATCTCGAAAAATCTTCTGCATCCCACCCGGGAACACAGAGCGGCGACGACCAAAGAATTGTAGTCATGGACAACCCCCGTAACGACGTGGTTCCGACCTTGCGGGATCAGCTGACTGACGTCGATGACACCGATATTGGGCGCGGCATACTTCTTCGCAGTTGTCCACAGTTCCCGAGCTATCGCGACCCGTGTACGGCGGCCACCGGTCACTACCGTCCGGGTGAAGCCGGCCAGCGTCGGAAAGACCACATTGCGCACGCCAACTCTACGG
>JAVHWE010000309.1:0-4733 GCA_032160285.1 Micromonosporaceae bacterium
ACGCCGTGAACTGAGAGCCGAGGATGCGCATCGGACCGAGTCAGGAGGAGATCCGTCGACTCAATCTCGGTGCGCTGCTGCGGTACGTGCATGTGCGCGGCCCGACCTCGCGGGCCGAACTGACCGCGAACCTCCGCCTCAACCGCAGCACGATCGGGGCGCTGACCGCCGACCTGGTGGCCGCCGGGCTGGTCGGAGAGGAGCTGCCCCGCGGCCACGGTCGGGCCGGTAGACCCTCACTGGTCGTCCGGCCCGAACCGGCGGCGTACGTCTTCGCGTTCACCATCGACGCCGACCGGGTGACCGCCGCCCGGGTCGGCCTCGGCGGCGTGGTCCTCGACCGGCGCACGTTAGCCCGGCCGCGCGGTGAACTACCGCCGGCCGCCGTGGTGGCGCCGCTGGCCGACCTGGTGCGGGACATGCAGCGCACGATCGCGCCGGGCGCCCGGTACGTCGGCAGTGGCGCCGCGGTGTCGGCGATGGTCCGCCGCGAGGGCGGCCTGGTGCGGCTCGCCCCGCACGTCGGCTGGGTGGACGAACCGCTCGGCGAGGTCCTGGCCACGGTGCTCGGGCCGGACCACTCGGTGGTCATCCGCAACGGGGCGGATCTGCGTGCCCTCGCCGAGCACACCCGCGGCGCGGCCGTCGACTGCGACAATCTGATCTACCTGCACGGCGACGCCGGCATCGGCGGCGGCATCATCGCCGGCGGTCGGCCGGTGACCGGGCACGGCGGGTACGGCGGCGAGGTCGGCCACATGGTGGTCAACCCCCACGGCAAGCCGTGCGGGTGCGGAGCCCGCGGCTGCTGGGAAACCGAGGTCGGCGAGGAGGCGCTGCTGCGGGCCGCGAAGCGGGACGGGTACGGCCGCAAGCTGGTCGGTGACGTCGTCGACGCCGCCGCCCGGGGCGACGCGGTCGCTCAGGACGCGATCCGACAGGTGGGCGACTGGTTGGGCTTCGGCGTCGCCAACCTGGTGAACATTTTCAACCCGGAGATGGTGATCTTCGGCGGGGTGCTGCGCACGATCTACCTGGCCGCGGCCGCCCAGGTGCGCAGCCAACTCAACCGCAACGGACTGCCCGCCTGCCGCGAACACGTTCGGCTGCGTACGCCCGTCCTCGGCGACGAGGCGGCCATCATCGGTGCGTCCGAGGTGGCGTTCGAGGCGTTGCTGGACGACCCGCTCGACGCGGCGGTCGCGGCCCCGGTCGCGTCCTGAACCGGTGGCTGCGGTGCAGACGACCACGGCGGGGCTGCTGCTCGCGGCCGGGGCGGGCCGCCGGTACGGTATGCCGAAGGCGCTCGTCGACCACCACGGCCGCCTGCTGGTCGAGCGGGGCCTGACGACGCTCGCCGCCGGCGGCTGCGAGCCGCTCGTGGTGGTGCTCGGCGCCGCCGCCGACCGGGTACGGGCGTGCGCCGACCTGGCCGGGGCGCGGGTCGTGGTGAACCGGGACTGGGCGGGCGGGATGGGCTCGTCACTGCGCGCCGGGCTGGCAGCGCTGGCCCATACCCCCGCCGGGGCGGTCGCCGTGCTGCAGCTCGACACGCCGGGGATCACCGCCGACGCGGTTCGCCGGGTGCTGACCCGGGCCGGGCCGGACGCCCTCGTCGTCGCCGGGTACCACGGTGCCCCGGGGCACCCGGTGCTGCTCGGACGTGCCCACTGGGCCGGCGTGGCGGCGCTGGCGGTCGGCGATACCGGGGCCAGACCGTACCTGCTCAGCCGGCAGGCACAGGTCGTGACCGTGCCCTGCGACGACATCGCCGACGGTACCGACCTGGACCGGCCCCGCTGATCGGTCGGCGTGGCACACACCGGGAAGCCGGCGCATAGTGGTGTCCGATGATGGTGATCGTTCGTGCGTGACGTGCTTGCCGACCTGGAACGCTGGTGGGCGGCGGGTGAGCCGGTCGGGATGGCCACCGTGGTCGCGACCTGGCGCTCGGCTCCCCGCCCGCCCGGTTCGGTGATGCTGGTCGGCCCGGACGGGTGCGTGGTCGGCGGCGTCTGCGGTGGCTGCGTGGAGGGAGCCGTCTACGAGTCGGCCACCCGGGTCACCGCCGACGAGCCGGTACTCCAACGGTACGGGGTGAGCGACCCCGACGCGTTCGCGGTCGGGCTGACCTGCGGCGGCACCGTCGACATCTTCATCGAACGGGTCGACCGGGCCACCTTTCCTCAGCTGGGCGCGGTCGCCGAGGCGATCCGTACCGGTACCCCGGTGGCGGTGGTCACCTGCCTGGCGACGGACGCGGCGATCGGGCCTGGCGTGGGGACGGACGCGGCGATCGGGCCCGGCGTGGGGACGGACGCGGCGATCGCGCCCGGCGTCGGCGCCGACGCGGCGGTCGGCGGGCTGCCGGGTCGTCGTCTGGTGGTGTGGGCCGACCGGGTGGACGGCACGCTCGGTACCGCGGCATTGGACGCCGCCGCCACCGACGAGGCGCGGGACATGCTCGCCGCTGGACGCAGCGGCACCCGGCGGTACGGCGGCGAAGGTGACCGCCACAGCGAGGGTCTGACCCTTTTTGTCGCCGGGTACGCCCCTCCACCCCGGATGATCATCTTCGGCGCGACCGACGTCGGCGCCGCGGTGGCCCGGCTCGGTGCGTTTCTGGGCTACCACGTGACTGTCTGCGACGCCCGACCGGTGTTCGCCACCCACCGCCGGCTGCCCGACGCCGCCGAGGTCGTGGTCGAGTGGCCGCACCGGTACCTGACGGGCGAGGCGGCGGCCGGGCGCCTCGACGGGCGCACGGTGGTGTGCGCACTCACCCACGACCCGAAGTTCGACGGTCCGCTGCTGACGGTGGCGCTGCGGCTGCCGCTGGCGTACGTGGGCGCGATGGGGTCCCGGCGCGCCCAGTCCGACCGGCTAGCCCGGCTGCGGGCGGCGCACGTCGACGAGGCGACGCTGGGCCGGCTGTTCGGACCGGTAGGTCTGGATCTCGGCGCGCGGACCCCGGAGGAGACCGCGGTCAGCATCGTGGCGGAGATCATCGCCGCCCGGTCGGGTGGCAGCGGCGCCCGACTGACCGACACTGACGGACGAATCCACCACGAACCAGTCACGTAACCGGCCCGCGTGGTCGGCAATCCGGTGTGTCGCGTATCAGGCCGACGCGGGCGCGCTCTGATCGACGACACAGAAGGGAGGTCGGTCACCGTGGCCGACGCCGGCATCAATCTTCAGCTACTCCAACTGAGCGCCCTCATCGGAACCGGGCTCCCCGTGGTGGCCGCCGTTGTCAAGCAGGATCGGTTCAGCCAGCGACACAATACGATCATCGCGGCTGCCCTGACCGTGGTGACCGCACTGATCGCGACCGCAGCACGGCACGAGATCAACGCGGGGAACCTGTTCGCCAGCTTCACGGTGATGTACACGACGGCGGTCGCCTTCCACCACGGGCTGTGGAAGCCGACCGGACTCGCACCCGCCGTCCAGCGCCGGACCTCCCGGCGACGACCCGCCCTGAGCCAGCAGTCCCGGGTTACCGCCGCCGAGCGCGTCGACCTAGCCCGCTGCTGAGCGGGCGGGTACCGGTCCCGCCCGCTGGGCGGGCCGGCTACCGTCAGCCCGCGCCGAAGCAGACGAACGGCACCAGCGGGTCGACCCGCGAGGCGATGGCGAGCGCCCGCGCCGGCTCAGCGCGGCCGGCGACCGCCCGGTGATACGCCACCATCACCGCGACGGCCACCTCGTCGGGTACCCGGACCAGGCTGGACACCACGGTCGCGGTCCGCAGGTCGACACTGCCGAGACGGCCCGGTGCCGGTGCAGGGTGGCCAGGCCGGTACGCAGCTGCCGGAGCGCGCCGGCCCGGTCACCGCGAGCCGTGGCCAGTTCGGCGCCGGCGAGCCGGCACAGCCACCAGATCTCCAGCGGAGTGTGCCGGCCCGGGCGGCACCCAGCGGGCGGCCGGCCCGGACCAGCCCGCGCACCGCGAGCGGGCCGGCGGCGACGGCGTCGTGCGCGAGGCCCAGCTCTGCCAGGTACCCGGCCAGCCGGCCGGCCCGGGTGGCGACCTCGGCCGGCGCCCGGCGCTGGCGAACCGAACCTGCAGCAGGGTCAGTTCGGCCAGTGCGGCCCAGGCGTTACCCCGGCGGCGGGCATGCGACCTGGTCCGGCCGGCCCAGGTGCGCGCCGTTGCGAGGTCGCCGGTGGCGAGCGCCACGGCGGACCGCAGCAGCTCCGCCTCGGTTGACCACCGCGACGATACCGGCGTCCTGCAGAACGTTGTCCGGCACGAGCAGAAAACCCCAGCGGTACGCGGTGGAGCGGAGCCGGGTACCGGGCAGGGTCACCACCTCGCCGGGCCGCAGCATCCGGCCGCCGTGCCGCTCCAGAAGCGACCGTGGGATCGACAGCACGCCGAACGTGTCGTGGCGCTCGTCGGCCGTGTGTGCCCGGTACCCGTCATGTCTGAAGTGGATCTGCACGTTCTGTCCCCTCGGAACTCAACCGTCCGGCAACGACCGCGGAAGCTCCGCGGCGTCCACCGGCGCGGAGGCCGAAACGCGCCCGTTGATACGTCGCATCGCACATTTGCGCCCCGCGCCGACCGGTCGGCGCAGGGTCGCACCGTAGTCGCGTTCGGGCTGCCCGGCTGTCCGGTGTGAGTCATCCGTTCGTCTGGTATCTGAACCCCGACCGGCGGCTCTTACCGGTATGACCACGCGAATCGTATGGGCCGGGCCGACCGCCACGGCCACCGACGCGGC
>JAVHWE010000524.1:0-2523 GCA_032160285.1 Micromonosporaceae bacterium
CACGAGACCACGCGCGAGGTCCTGGCGGAGGCCGGCTACCGGGTCACCGACCGGGGCGTGGCGGCCATGCGCGGCCGGGTCGGCGCGTTGGAGGCGCAGCGGACGACGCGCCCGACCACCGGTCCGCGGTGATTGTCCGGGTCGTACTCGACGGCTCGGCACTCACGGCCTACGCGCGCCTGGAAGGCATGGCAGTCGGCGAGCTGATCGGGATGGTCGCCGAGGACGGCGGCGCCGGTTTGGTCGGCGTGCCCGCCGCCAGTTTCCTGGCGAGCTACCCGGATCTCGCCACCGACGAACGTGACCGGCTGGTCAGGATGGCGACCGGGATCGACGCCGTGACCGTGATCCTCCCGTTGGCGGGTACGGACACCGTCGAGATGGCCACAATGGAGGGTCGGCTGCCCCGGCCGGGCAGCGCCCACGCCATCATCGAGGCGCGCACGCGCGGTGCGCTCCTGGTCACCTACGCCGGAGACACGGCCCGTGCCGAACTGCCCGACGAGGCCGTCCTCGACCTGGAGTGAGCCTGCTGTCGGTCGCCGACCCGGGGACGCCGGGTGGGGCTCAGTTGAAGATCCAGCGGACCACGGAGTAGGCGAGGATGGCGATCGCGCCGGCGCCCGGAAAGGTGAAGACCCAGGCGGCGATGATGTTGCCGGCGACGGTCCAGCGAACCGCGGACAGCCGCTTGGTCGCACCGACGCCCATGATGGCCGAGGTGATCGTGTGGGTCGTGGAGATGGGCAGCTTGTACGCGGTCGCCACGAACAGGATCGCGCTGGCGGTGGTCTCGGCCGCGAACCCCTGCGGCGGATCGAGGTGGATGACCCGCCGACCGAGGGTACGGATGATCCGCCAGCCGCCCGAGTAGGTGCCCAAGGCGAGGACACCGGCGGTGAGGAAGTACACCCAGACCGGGATGGAGTTGCCGCGGTGCAGGCCGCCCGTCGCGAGCGCGAGCACCACGATACCCATGGTCTTCGCGGCGTCCTGTAGGCCGTGCCCGAACGCCATCGCGGCGGCCGAGACGGTCTGGGCGCGCCGGAACCCCCGGGTCAGGGTGTGCGGGTTGCCACGCCGGAAGATCCATAACACCGAGAGCATCACCGCGTACCCGAGGGTCAGGCCGACCAGGGGCGACACCACCATCGGCACGACGACCTTGTGGTAGATGCCGGTCCAGAAGACGTCGGTGTGCGGGGCGAACAGGGCCGCGCCGACCAGGCCACCGATCAGCGCGTGCGACGACGAGGACGGGATCCCGAAGTACCAGGTGATCAGATTCCACGAGATCGCGCCCACCAGCGCGGCGAGCACCACCGCGAGGCCGCGCATGCCGGTCGGGGGATCGATGATCCCCTTGCCGACGGTGTCGGCTACCCCGGCGCCGAAGAACGATCCGAGCAGGTTGCCGACCGCCGCCACGGCCAGCGCCACCCGCGGCGTGAGCGCCCGGGTGGAGACCGACGTCGCGATCGCGTTGGCCGCGTCGTGGAAGCCGTTGGTGTAGTTGAAGCCCATCGCGAAGGCGATCACGATCATGACGGCGAGGAGGTTCACGTCCGTCAGGATTCCTTCACCGTGATGGTCTCGACCGTGTGCGCCACGTGCTCGAAGGCGTCACACGCGGCCTCGAGCTCGTCGGCGACCTCCTTCATCTTCAGGACCATCAGCGCGTCGTACTCGCCGGAGAACAGCCGGACCAGGAGCATCCGGTACGCCCGGTCGCCTTCGTTCTCCAGCCGGTTGCACTCGACCCAGTACTCCTTGAGGTTTTTCATGGTCTTCAGCCGCGTCATCGCGTCGGCAGTCAGCTTGGCCTGCTGGTCCAGCACGTTGACCATCTCGTGCACCTCGCGCGGCAACGTCGGCAGCTTGGTCAGGCCGTACAGGTACAGCAGGCTGCCGACGGCCTCCAGGTGGTCCATGATGTCGTCGAGCTGGGAGCCGAGCCGGTAGATGTCTTCGCGGTCGAACGGCGTGATGAACGACGTGTTGATCTTGTTGTACAGCTCGTGCGTGATCGCGTCGCTGTCATGCTCGACCTCGACCAGCCGTTCGCTGACCGCCTGCATGTCGACGCCGGGCAGCGCCAACTCGGTGAGGAGCGCGGTGCCCCGGACGAGGTTGGCGGCGGCCCGACTGAAGTACTCGTAGAAGGAGTCGTCGCTCGGACGCAACTTGAATCGCACGGCCTTACCTCGTCACGGCTGGTCGGATGCGGTGGTTTAAACGAAGGACCCGCACGCATGCTAGGCAACCGAGCGAAGGCCCGCGCGTGCGGCCATTCACAATTACTTCTCGTTACCGGTCCAACCACGTAAAGTTACGCGCTCCCGACTGCGGGACGTCGCAGGACGCGGGCTCAATCGGCATGTCCGCCCCCACCGCGTAGCCGCCGAGCGGCGCGGGAACACCGTACCGGGAATCGGTATCAGGCGACGTGCATCTCGCCCTGGCCGTCCACCTGACCCTGCTCCGCGGTGACGATGTCCAACCATCGCCGGTACCCGGTGCCGA
>JAVHWE010000366.1:0-5346 GCA_032160285.1 Micromonosporaceae bacterium
GCCCGGGCGGCGGAGGCGATCGCGAAAGCGTCGCGGGTGGACATCTACGGCGCCAGCGGCAGCGCGCTGGTCGGCGCGGAGATGCAGCTGTGCCTGTACCGCATCGGCGTCTCCGCCTGGGCCTGGACGGACGTGCACAGCGGACTGGCCAGCTCCGCGCTGCTGCGGGTCGGGGACGTGGCGCTGGGCGTCTCGCACAGCGGCCAGACCCGGGAGACGATCGAGACGATCGCCGAGGCGGGCAGCCACGGCGCGACCACCATCGCGCTGACCAGCTTCCCCCGGTCGCCGCTGTCCGACGTGGCCGACATCGTGCTGCTGACCGCGACGCAGGCGACCACCTTCCGGCCGGACGCCCTGTCCGCGCGCCACCCGCAGCTGGTCGTCCTGGACCTGCTGTACATCGCGGTGGCGCAGCGCACTCATGAACGTGCGCACGCATCGTTCCAGGTCACCGCGCGGGCGGTGGCCGGGCACCGGTCGGCGAAGGAGACGGCGTGATGACCGCGGTCAGTGCCGAGGCGTTCACCACCGGCATCCAGCACGTCCTCACCCGGGTGGCGCACAACGGGTCGGTGCCGGTCGCCCGGGCGGCCGACCTCATCGCCGCGTCGCTGCGGGCCGGTGGAGTCCTGCAGACGTTCGGCGCCGGTCACTCGGAGGCGGTGGCGGCGGATCTCGCCGGTCGCGCCGGTGGGCTGGTACCGACGAACCGGATCTCCCTGCACGACCTCGTCGTCTTCGGCGGCGAGGCACCGGAGATCCTGCACAATGACAAGCTCGAACGCGATCCCGACATCGCACACCGGCTGTACGCGCTGGCCAACCCGCGTCCTGAGGACGTGTTCGTGGTGGCGTCGCAGTCCGGGATCAACGGATCCGTGGTCGAGTTCGCGCTGCTGACCAAGCAGCGTGGGCACCATCTGATCGCGATCACGTCGACGGAACATACGGCCCGGGTGAGTCCCCGGCACCCGTCCGGGCGACGCCTCGCCGAAATCGCCGACGTGGTGCTGGACAACGGCGCACCGTACGGCGACGCACTGCTGCCGCTACCCGGCGGCGGCACGGTCTGCGCGGTCTCGTCGGTCACCAACGCGCTCCTGGCGCAGTTGGTGGTTGCCGAGGTCGTGCGACGCATGGATGCTGCGGGTCAGGTTGCCCCAATCTACCTGTCCGCGAACGTCCCCGGCGGGGACGAGCACAACATCACCCTCGAGTCCCGGTACGCCGGCCGGATCCGTCGTACCGCCTGACTTCGAACCGAGGAGCTAGATATGTCCGTAACTCCCGAGGTGGGTTCGTCCCCCGAGCCCACCACCGACCTGTCCCGACGCACCCTTCTGGGGCGCGCCGCCGCCGCCGGCCTGCTGGCGACCCCGGCCGCCGCTTTCCTGACCGCGTGTGCCGGCAGCAAGCCGAAGCCGGCCGACACCGGCGGAAATGCCAAGAGCGCCGACAACCCGTTCGGCGTCAAGGACGGCAGCACGGCCGACGTCGTCGTGTTCAACGGCGGTCTCGGCACCGCGTACGCCGAATACGACAACACCAGCATCTACGCCAAGAAGCACCCCAAGGCCAAACTGAACCTGACCAACACGCAGAAGATCAAGACAGAGCAGCAGCCGAAGTTCAGCACCACGCCGGCTGACCTGATCAACAACTCCGGCGCCGACCTCATGGCGGTCGACACGCTGGTCAACGACGGCGCGTTGACCGACCTCAAGCCGCTGCTCGACGCGCCTACGTGGGAAGGCACCGGCACGGTCGGCGACAGCCTGCTTCCGGGCACCATCAGCGACGGTACCTACAACGGCACGTTCTATGTCCTGAACTACGCGTACACCGTGTTCGGGGTGTGGTACAACCAGGCGCTGTTCGACAGCAAGGGCTGGACGGTACCGAAGACCTTCGACGAGTTCTTCGCCCTCGCGCCGAAGATCAAGGCGGCTGGGCTCGCGCCGTGGACCTTCGCCGGCAAGTACCCGTACTACTCCCGCTGGGCGATCCGCAGCTGGATCTGGAAGGCCGGCGGCAAGCAGGCGATGGTCGACATCGACAACCTGAAGCCCGGCGCGTGGAAGACCGACGCGGTCACCACGGCGGTCAGCGCCGTGGAGAAGCTGGTCAAGGACAAGGACACGCTCACCGGCAGCGACACGCTCAGCCACACCGAGTCCCAGCAGGCCTGGCTGGACGGCAAGGCCGCGTTCATCCCCGTCGGTACCTGGCTGTCCAACGAGATGGCCAAGACGATTCCGGCGGGCTTCAAGATGAAGCTCGCCAACTTCTGGTCGGTCAGCGCGGCGGACAAGGCGCCCGACGCCGTGTACGCGGCCTCGGGCGAGGGCTGGGTCTGCCCGAAGAAGGCCAAGAACCCGGCGGCCGCCATGGAGTTCCTCCGGGCCATGCTTTCGGTGGAGGGCTCGCAGAAGTTCGCCGAGCTGACCAATTCGCTGTCGTCTCGCAAGGGCTCCGGTGATAAGTCCACCGCACTGTCGCTGACTTCGGCGAACGACATCATGAAGAGCGCGACGGGCGATCTGATCTTGTTCAAGAGCCCGGACTACTACGCCGACTTCGACAAGGCCGAGCAGAACGCGATCGGCGAGCTGATGGCCGGCCGGACCACGGCGGCCAAGTTCCAGGACACTTTGGAGCAGGCCGCCGCCAAGATCGCGGCTGACTCCTCGATCAAGAAGTTCACCCGGTCCTAGGCCGCGGTGACCGGGAAGTGAGTGGTCATGCGGCACGGTAAGGCCCGGTTCATCACGGGCTTCCTGGCACTGCCCGTTTTGCTGTACGTCTACTACGTCGTATGGCCGTTCGTGCAGTCGGCCGGGTACTCGTTGACGAACTGGGGCGGATACTCCGATACCCAGGACTTTGTGGGTCTGGCGAACTACACCCACATGTTCCACGACGAGTTGATCAGACAGGCGTTCTGGCACAACGTCTTCTTCCTGGTCACCGTGCCGCTGTTCACGATCGTGCTGGCCCTGTTCTTCGCCTTCCTGCTCAACGTGGGCGGGCAGGGGAACAGGGCCGGCATCCGGGGCGTCTGGGGCTCCAGCGTCTACAAGGTGGTCTTCTTCTTCCCGCAGGTGTTGTCGCTGGTCGTGGTGGCCATCATGTGGGGGCAGATCTACCGCGGTGATCGCCAGGGCCTGATCAACGGGTTGCTCATCAAGATCGGCCTGATCAGCGCGGATGATCCGGTCAAGTTCGTGGCCGACCCGACGCCGTTCCTCGGCATCCCCAGGGTGCTGTGGTGGCTGCTGCTCATCGCGGTATGGGGCGGCGTCGGCTTCTACATGGTGCTGCTGTCCGCGGCGATGCAGTCCATCCCCAAGGACATCTTCGAGGCGGCGCTGCTCGACGGCGCGGGCCGGTTCAGTACGTTCGTGCGGATCACGCTGCCGCTGCTGCGCGACAGCATCTCGGTGGCGTGGGTGTACCTGGGCTTCATCGCGCTGGACATGTACGCGCTGGTGTTCGTCATGACGCCGAGCCAGGGCGGGCCGAACCACGCGAGCGAGGTCTTCGCCTCGGTGATCAACTTCACCGCGTTCAACAAGGGCCAGTTCGGCTACGCCTGTGCAATCGGCGTCGCCCTGGCCATCTTCACCGTCCTACTGGCGGCCGCGCAGTTGCGGATCGTCAACCGTAGCGACCGTATCGAGTTCTGAGGAGGGTGGACATGACTACCGTAACTACGCCGACGACGTCCGGCACCCCGCCGGCCGGCCAACCCGGAACCCGGCGGCCGCAGCCGGCGCGTCCACCCTCGCGGCCCTGGGGCGATGCCGCGTTCGGCGGATTCTCCCACCTGTTCCTGCTGGTGTGGGGACTGATGGTGGTGTACCCGCTGGGCTGGGTGATCCTGTCGTCGTTCAAGGACGATTCGCAGATCATCCAGCAGCCGCTGTCGCTGATCCCGCACAGCCTGCACTGGGACAACTTCGCGCGGGCCTGGGGCAAGGGTCATATCGGCGCGTTCTTCCTGAACACCATCGTCATCGTCGGCGGTGGCGTCTTCCTGACCATGTTGTTCGGCTCGATGGCCGCGTACGTCCTGGCGCGCTACGCCTTTCCCGGCAACCGGCTGATCTACTTCATGTTCCTGTCCGGCCTGACCCTGCCGGTCTACCTGGCCGCCGTCCCGCTCTACAAGGGCGTCTTCAACACCGGCCAGGTCATCCCGTTGCTCGGGCCGAACAAGCACACGATGCTGATCGTCGTGTACGTGGCCTGGTCGCTGTCGTTCACCGTGTTCTTCATGCACTCGTTCTTCCGGACGCTGCCCGCCACGGTGGCCGAGGCCGCGCTGGTCGACGGCGCGTCGCACTCCACCCTGTTCTTCAGGGTCATGCTTCCGATGTCGAAGCCCGGTCTGATTAGCATCGGCATCTTCAACGTGCTGGGCCAGTGGAACCAGTGGTACCTGCCCTACCTGCTGATGCAGCCGACCGGGTCGGAGGGCAAGCATCAGGTGCTCGCGCAGGGCCTGATCGATCTGTCGGTCAACCAGGGGTACAAGTCGGACTGGTCGGGGCTCTTCGCCGGCGTGACGATGGCGATGCTGCCGGTGCTCATCGTGTACATCGTCTTCCAGCGCCAGGTCCAGGGCGGCCTGACCGGGAGCATCACCAAGTAGGCACCGAACCTGTCGTACCCGCCCGGCACGATGGGCGGGTGCTGGTGGTGGCGTATACCGACGAGGCGGGCGTCGCCCGGATGCGCCGGCTCGACGCCGACAGCGACAGCGATCACGGTGGCGGGCCGGCGCGCTGGATCTGGGCCGCGACGGCCGAAATCTACCCGCGGCTACCCCGGGTCGAGCGTTGCCACGACCTCGAGTTGACCGAGGCGCTGCTGCTCGGGTACGAGGGCCGGTGGGGCGAGCCCCGGTCACTCGCGGCCGCGGGGGCCGGGCTGACCGGCGCGCCGGTACCGGCCGACCCGCCGGCCCGCGCCGGCGCACCCCCCGGCGAGGGGCAGGAGGCGCTCTTCGACGCCCACCCGGCGCGCCACGATCTCCGCGGCGACCCGGTCGAGGTGATCACCCGCGTCTACGCCGACCAGCGGGCCCGGATCGCGGCGACCGCCCACCCCGGACGGAGGGGGCTGCTGGTCGCCGGCGAATCCGCGGGCGCGATGGTCGCCGTCGAGATGGGCCGGTACGGGCTGCCCTGGCGCGTCGACGTCCACCACCGCCTGCTCACCGGGATGCTCGGCGAGCCGTCCCCGATGGGCGGCCCACCGCGCCGGCTGGTCGAGCTCACCGGCGACATCGCCGAGGCGTTCGGCCAACGCATCCACCCCGACTCGCCGGCCGAGGTGCTG
>JAVHWE010000448.1:0-9486 GCA_032160285.1 Micromonosporaceae bacterium
CTCTCCGACACGCTGAAGGTGATCTACCGGGGTCGGTTCGTGGCCGACGCCGACCCGGCCACCGTCACCCCGCAGCAGCTCGGCCTCGCCATGACCGGCGCGGCGGGTACCGGTGGGTGACCTCGGGGCGGCGGCGCGCACCGCGTCCGCTCGGCCGGACACCGCCCGGCTGCTGCCCCAGCTCGTGGCCCCGGTGGCCGCCCTCGCCCTGGCGGCGCTGATCTCGGCCGTCGCGCTGTCGGTCAGCGGCGGGAACCCGATCACCGCGTTCCGCGCGATGGCCGACTACGGCACCCAGCCGGCCTCGCTGGTCGACATCCTGAACCGGTCCACCGACTACTACATCGCCGCCGTCGCGGTCGCGATCGGGTTCCGGATGAACCTGTTCAACATCGGCGTGGACGGCCAGTACCGGCTGGCCACCTTGGTGGCCGCGGCGGTCGGGGCGGCGTCGTTTCTGGACTGGCTGCCGGGTGTCCTGCGCATCCTGGTGATCGTCGCGGTGGCGGTGGCGGTCGGCGCGTTCTGGGCCGGGGTGGCCGCGGTGCTCAAGGTCACCCGGGGCGTCAGCGAGGTGATCTCGACCATCATGCTGAACTTCATCGGGGGCCAGATCGTCGCGTACCTGCTGACCCCGGAGCACCTCGGCGTGCAGGCCCGGGGCAGCAACGACGTGACCACCCGGCTGCTGCCGAGCGACTCGTGGGTGCCGGGCATCCCGCTGATCCCGAACGCACCCGGCGGAGTACACGGGTTCATTCTGGTCGCCGTGGCGGTCGGGGCCGGCTACTGGTTCCTGCTCGGCCGGACCCGGTTCGGCTTCGACCTGCGCGCCACCGGCATGAGCGCGTCCGCCGCGGTGGCCAGCGGCGTCAACGCGCGGCGGATGGTGCTGTACGCGATGCTGCTGTCCGGCGCGGTGGCCGGGCTGACCGGGATGTCGCAGCTGTTGGGCGCGCGTCACGCGTACACCTCCTCGGTCGGCGGGATCGGCTTCACCGCGATCGGCATCGCGCTGCTCGGCCGCAACTCACCGGTGGGCATCGGGCTGGCCGCGCTGCTGTGGGCGTTCCTGGACCGGTCGGCGCTGATCCTCGACCTCAACGAGATACCAAAGGAGATCGTCACGATCATGCAGGGCGCCACGGTACTCGCGGTGGTTGTCGCGTACGAGCTGGCCGCCCGGGTCGGCCGGCGGGCACAGCAGCGCCGGGTCGGCGCCGCGACCGCCGAGCCCGACCGGAGCGAGGTGCCGATGTGATCGGCGACCCGGCGCTGACCGCGGCGACCGTCGGGGGCGCGGTGCCCCGGCGCGGGCGACGGCTGCGCCTGCCGGTCGGGTTGCTGGCGCTCGCCGGTGGGCTCGTCGCGCTGGCCGCCGTGCGGGTACTCACCGGCGCCGACGACCTGACGTCCGGCGGGGCGGTGGCCGCCGCGATCCAGTCGGCGGTACCGATCGGCCTGGCCGGCCTCGGCGGGCTGTGGGCGGAGCGGGCCGGCGTGGTCAACATCGGCCTGGAAGGGCAACTGATCCTGGGTACCTGGTTCGGCGCGTGGGGCGGTTACCACTGGGGACCGTGGGTGGGTGTGCTGGCGGCGGTCGTCGGCGGCGGGCTGGGCGGCCTGCTGCATGCCGTTGCGACGGTCAGCTTCGGCGTAGACCACATCGTGTCCGGGGTGGCGATCACGATCCTGGCCGGCGGCGTCGCCCGGTACCTGTCGCAGCTGGCCTTCGCCGGCCTGCCCGGCGGCGGCGTCACCCAGTCGCCGAGCGTGCCCGAGCTGCCCCGGTGGAGCGTGCCCGGCCTCGGTGGGCTCGTCGGCGTCGAGCGCCGCCACTGGTTCCTGGTGGGTGACCTGGCCGGCATCCTGCGCGGGGCGCTCACCCACGTGTCCGCGCTGACCGTGATCGCGGTCCTGCTGGTACCGCTGACGTACCTGGTCCTGTGGCGGACCGGGTTCGGGTTGCGCCTGCGCTCGGTCGGCGAGAACCCGGCCGCGGCCGAGTCGCTGGGCGTGGACGTCTACCGGTACAAGTACTACGGGGTGGTCATCTCCGGCGCGCTGGCCGGGCTGGGCGGGGCGTTCCTGTCCATGGTCGCGTCCAGCATCTACCGCGAGGGCCAGACCGGCGGTCGCGGCTTCATCGGCCTGGCGGCGATGATCTTCGGTAACTGGCGGCCGGGTGGGCTGGCCGCTGGTGCGGGGCTGTTCGGGTACACCGACGCGCTACAGCTGCGCGGCGGCAGTCGCTCGGTACACGCACTGCTGCTGTTCCTGGCCGTGCTGCTGCTCGCGGTCGGCGTCCGGCACCTCAGACACCGACGGACCGTGCCCGGCGCGGTCACCGTCTGCGTCGCGGTGCTGGTCGCCGTCTGGTACGTCACCACCGACTCGATCCCGGCCGAGTTCGTACAGGCCGCCCCGCACGTCACCACGCTGGTGGTGCTGGCGCTGGCGGCGCAGCGGCTGCGCATGCCGGCCGCCGACGGTCAGCGGTACCGGCGCGGCGGCTGACCGGACCGGGCCGATCTGGCACGCTTGGCCATCGGAGGGCGACAACAGTGGATGTGGACTGGGTAGCGCTGCGCGCGGCCGCGGCCGAGGCGATGGCGCGGGCGTACGCGCCGTACTCGCGGTTCGCGGTCGGGGCCGCCGGGCTCGTCGACGACGGCCGGGTGGTGGTCGGCTGCAACGTCGAGAACGCGTCGTACGGGCTGGGCCTGTGCGCCGAGTGCGGGGTGATCTCGGCGTTGCACGCCAGCGGCGGCGGCCGCCTGATCGCATTGTCCTGTGTGGACGCCGGTGGCGCGCCGTTGATGCCCTGCGGCCGGTGCCGTCAGCTGCTGTGGGAGCACGGCGGGCCGGACTGCCTGGTGGAGACCGCCGACGGTGCCGTCACGATGGGGGAGCTGCTCCCGTTGGCGTTCGACGGCTCGGAGCTGGGTCACGCCGAGCGACGCGTCGCGGCCGACACGGTGCCGAGCCGGCTGCTGGAGTTCGTCGGGCGGGGCGCGGTGTTCGTGCACCGCGACGTGGTCGGCGGCCAGCCCCGCTGGACCGGGTACTGGGAGCGCGCCGCCCACGCCGACGAGGGTTCCGGCATCCTGCAGGAGGCCCCGACCTGGCCGGACGCGGCGGCGGCGGTGGCGTGGGGCCGGACCAGGACGTCACGGGTCATCGTGGTCGAGGCCGACGGCTCGTTGAGCTGGGCCGGGGTCGGTGAGCCACCGGCCGAGGTGGCCCGGGAGTGGCGGCCGTGACGGACGTCGAACCGTTCGCGGCCGTCGACGTGATTCGGGCCAAGCGGGACGGGCACCGCCTCGACGACGCGCGGATCGACTGGGTGGTCGACGCGTACACCCGGGGCGTGGTCGCCGCGGAGCAGATGGCCGCGCTGGCCATGGCGATCCTGCTGCGCGGCATGGTACCGGCCGAGATCGCCCGGTGGACCGCCGCGATGGTCGCGTCCGGGGACCGGCTGGACCTGTCCACGGTGGCCCGGCCGACCGTGGACAAGCACTCCACCGGCGGCGTCGGTGACAAGATCACGTTGCCGTTGACGCCGCTGGTCGCGGCGTGCGGCGGTGCGGTGCCGCAACTGTCCGGCCGCGGCCTCGGCCACACCGGCGGCACGCTGGACAAGCTGGAGTCGATCCCCGGCTTCTCCACGACGCTGTCCGGCCCGCAGGTGCTGCGACAACTGCGCGACGTGGGCGCCGTGATCTGCGCCGCCGGCCCCGGGCTGGCCCCCGCCGACCGCAAGCTGTACGCGTTGCGCGACGTGACCGGCACCGTCGAATCCATCCCGCTGATCGCCAGCTCGATCATGAGTAAGAAGATCGCCGAGGGTACGTCCGCGCTGGTGCTCGACGTGAAGGTGGGTACCGGCGCGTTCATGAAGACCGTCGTCGACGCCCGCGTGCTGGCCCGTACGATGGTCGAACTCGGCGAGGCCAACGGCGTGGCCACGGTCGCGCTGCTCACCGACATGGCCACCCCCCTCGGGTACGCGGTCGGCAACGCGGTCGAGGTCACCGAGTCGGTCGAGGTACTGGCCGGCGGCGGCCCGGCCGACGTGGTCGAGCTGACCCTCACGCTGGCCCGGGAGATGCTGGCCGCCGCCGGGCTGGACGGCGTCGACCCGGCCGACGCGCTCCGCGACGGCCGGGCCATGGATTCGTGGCGGGCGCTGGTGCGCGCCCAGGGCGGCGAACCCGACGCGCCGCTGCCCGTCGCCGCCGAAACCGAGGTCGTCGCGGCCGACCGCGACGGCTACGTGGCGGCGGTCGACGCGTACGCCGTCGGGGTGGCCGCCTGGCGGCTCGGCGCCGGCCGTGGCCACCAGGCCGACCGGGTCTCCGCCGCCGCCGGCGTGGTGCTGCGTCGCCGGCCCGGCGACCGGGTCCGCTCCGGCGACGTCCTCTACGAACTCCGTACCGACGACCCCGCCCGGTTCGCCTCAGCCCGCGAGGCCGCCGCCGAGGCGGTCACCATCGGCGACGACCCACCCGCCCGGAGCGCCCTGGTGCTGGGCCGCATCGACGGCGGGTCCCCGGCCTGACGGCGGTGCCGCGCCGGCTGGACGGGGCGGTGCGCCGGTGCGCCGGTGCTTCTCAGGTGGGGCGCCAGCGACTGACGTCGACGGCGGCGGTGACGCTGATGGGGGTCGGTCGGCGGGCCAGCGTGGCGGCGAGCCGGGTCGGATCGGTGTGGTGGGCGCTCGGTCCCATCGCCACCGCGGTGGCCGCCTCGTCGGCGGACAGCCGCAACTCCCAGCGGTACTGCCGCGAGTCCACCCTGGTGAACCACGGTCGCAGCGTGTCGGACAGCCGCCGCGACTTGGCCGGGTCGACGCGTACCAGATCGAGCGCGTCGACCAGCTCGGCCAGGTGCTCGGCGGCCGGGGTGGCCACCACCAGGACGCCGTCGGCGCGCAGGACCCGGTGGAACTCCGGGCCGGAGCGTGGTGCGAAGACATTCAGTACCGTGCCGGCCGCGCCGTCGCCGACCGGCAGGCCGCGCCAGGCGTCGGCGCGTACGGCGGCCAGCCGGGGGTGGGCCCGCGCCGCCCGGCGCAGCGCCGGCTTGGACACGTCGATCGCGAGGCCGACGTCGTCCGGGTGGGCGTCCAGCAGGCCGGCGACGTGGTGGCCGGTGCCGGCCCCGACGTCGACAACCAGGCCGGCGCCCGCGCCGCCGCCGCCACGGTCGGCCGCCGCCGCGAGCGCTTCTGTCAGTACCTGGAAATGCCCCGCACCGAGCAACGCGGCGCGCGCGGCGACCATGTCGGCGGTGTCGCCGGCGTGGGTGACGCGCCCGGCGGTGAGATCGGCGTACCCGTGGCGGGCCAGGTCGAAGCCGTGCCCGCGCGGGCAGCGCAGCGCGGCGGGTTCGGCTGCCAGCCGGGCGTGGCAGACCGGACAGCGCAGGTACTCCACGATGTCAGCGCGCACCCGACCATCATGGCCGTAGGGTCGTCACATGCCTGCACCAACCTGTGCGGAGATCCGGCGGGCGCCGAAGGTCCTGCTGCACGATCATCTCGACGGTGGCCTGCGGCCGGCCACCATCGTCGAGCTGGGCGACGCGATCGGCCATCCGCTGCCCAGTTCGGACGCCACGGGGTTGGCGGACTGGTTCGCACAGGCCGCCGGCTCAGGGTCGCTGGAGCGGTACCTGGAAACGTTCGTCCACACGGTGGCCGTCACCCAGACCGCCGACGCGCTGTACCGGGTGGCGGCGGAGTGCGCGTACGACCAGGCCGCCGACGGCGTGGTGTACGCGGAGGTCCGGTTCGCCCCCGAGCAGCACCTGGAGCGGGGACTGATGCTGCCGGAGGTGGTCGAGGCGGTGGTCGCCGGTTTCGTGGCCGGCACGGCGGAGGCGGCGGCCGACGGGTTCACCATCCGGGTCGGCACGCTGCTCACCGCGATGCGGCATGCCGCCCGGTCGATGGAGATCGCCGAGCTGGCGGTGCGCTACCGCGACGAGGGCGTGGTGGGCTTCGACATCGCCGGCGCCGAGGCCGGGTACCCGCCGACGCGCCACCTGGACGCGTTCGAGTATCTGCAGCGGGAGAACTTCCACTTCACCATCCACGCCGGCGAGGCCTTCGGGTTGCCGTCAATCTGGCAGGCGATCCAGTGGTGCGGCGCCGACCGGCTCGGGCACGGCGTCCGCATCGTCGACGACATCGCCGCCGACGGCCGGCTGGGCCGGCTGGCCGCGTACGTGCGGGACAAGCGCATCCCGCTGGAGCTGTGCCCGTCGTCGAACGTGCAGACCGGGGCGGCGGCGTCGATCGCCGAACACCCCATCGGGCTGCTGCGTGACCTCCGGTTCCGGGTCACCGTCAACACCGACAACCGGCTGATGAGCCGGACCAGCATGTCACGGGAGATGGCGCTGCTGGTCGAGGCGTTCGGCTACGGCTGGGAGGAAATACGGTGGTTGACGGTCAACGCGGTGAAGAGCTCCTTCATACCGTTTGACGAGCGGCTCGCGCTTATCGACGATGTGATCAAGCCCGCGTACGCGAAATTGGCGATCTGATGATCTTAGGTGACGGTTAAACCCGGCCTCGGGCACCTCGATCGTTCGGCGCGATTGGCCGTCCGATCCGGTGGATGCGGGGGCCGGGCGGTGGACATCGTTTTTGGTCCTTTAGACCACCGTATGGCCGAATCTGCCGATGACCGCTTCAACCGTATTGGAGCAGTTTTTGGTGAGTTTCATGCATTGGCGATCCGGACATTCCTCATATCTTGTCCTTCAGGCGAGGATTCTTATGGGCAATTGCGCTGCACAGGGCACACGTGTCCGCTTCAGCCCGGCCGACAGCGGCCAAGCTGGGCTTTCTCTTTGCCACGGGACATGGTGGAATCTCGGAGGTCTGGCCCGTTCCTGGGCCGGCCGGTCGTGGGTGCCTCCAGTTAGTCGGGCGCCGGTTCGGAGGGCGGTGAGGTGAGCAAACGGCCAACGGCGGGAACCTCGACGTTCTCGCGTCTGCGCATGCCCATGGGCTGGCTTCGCAACGCCCCGATCTGGTCCAAACTCGGCCTCATCATGGTTGTCCCGACCATCGCGACGGTCATCGTCGGTCTGGTGGGGCTGGTCGGCAACGTCGACCGGGCGAGCGACGCCGACCGGGCGCGCCTGCTGGCCGGGCTCGCCGCCGAGACCGGCACCCTGGTGCATGAGCTGCAGAACGAGCGGGCCGAGGCCACCACCCTGCTGGGCGCGCCGAACGACGGCGCCCGCGTCGACTTCGACCGGCAGGCCGCCGCCACCGACGACGCCCTCCGGCGGTACCGGGTGCGCCGCGCCGCGCTCGCCAACCTGCCCACCGACTTCCGCGGCCAGCTCGTGCGCATCGATGGTCAGCTGACCGAACTGGCCAAGTTGCGGGAGCAGATCAAGGGGAGTAGCCAGCTTCAGAACGCCGGCGAGCCGACCACCCTCAGCAACGTCATCTTCCGGTACCTGTCGGTTATCCAGGACCTGACGGGGTTGCGCGGCTCGGCCGCCCAGATCACCGGTGACGTCGACCTGGGCGCGGACATGCGGGCCGCCGCGGCCCTGGCGCAGACCAAGGAGTTCCTCGCCGAGGAGCGCGTCGTCGTACTCCAGGCCCTGTTGCAGCACTCGATGCCGACCCAGTTGCGGGTCCAGTTCATCGGCAAGCTGACCGGCCAGGAGCAGGCCCTGCAGCAGTTCGAGGCGGTGGCGCCGCAGGCGCAGCGCGACCTGTTCGAAAAGACGGTCAGCGGCGCGGACCGGCGCGAGGCGGACAACTTCCAGAGCACGATCTCGAGCCTTACCAGCGACGAGCTGCCGCCGGACATCTTCACGCCGGCGCAGTGGGATGCCGCGATGATCGGCCAGGCCGCCTTGATCCGCAAGGTGGAGGCGACGCTCGACAATCACATCATCGATGACGCGCTGGCGCTGCACACCAGGCTGCAGCGGCAGGTGTTCCTCGAGACCGGGCTGCTGCTGGGGATGCTGCTGCTGTCCATCATGTTCGCCTGGATGGTCGCCCGGTCGATGGCCCGCTCGCTGCGCGAGCTCCGGCACGGCGCGTTGACCGTCGCGCAGTACGGCCTGCCGCAGGCCGTGGCCCGGTTGCGTGATCCACAACTAGCCACCCAGGCGTCGCCGCAGCAGCTGGCACTGCAGATCGCCGAGCCCCTGCCGGTCCGCAGCCGGGACGAGTTCGGCCAGGTCGCCGAGGCGTTCAACGCTGTCCACCTGGAGGCCGTCCGGACCGCGGCCGAGCAGGCGGCCCTGCGCGCCAGCGTCGCGACCATGTTCGTCAACCTGGCCCGACGCAGCCAGATCCTGGTCGACCGGCTGATCGGCCACCTCGACCGGCTGGAGCGCGGCGAGGAGGACCCGGACCGGCTCTCCGAGCTGTTCCAGCTCGACCACCTGGCGACCCGGATGCGCCGCAACGACGAGAACCTGCTGGTCCTCGCGGGTGCGGACTCGACGCGTATCCAGCGCGACCCGGCGCCGCTGATGGACGTGCTGCGCGCGGCGCAGTCCGAGGTGGAGCACTACACCCGGATCGAATTCGGAATGATCGATCGCGACGTGGAGATCGGCGCCCACGCGGTCAACGACATGGTCCACCTGATCGCCGAGCTGCTGGACAACGCCACCGCCTTCTCCCCACCCGATTCGGCCGTGGTGGTGGAGGCGCGCCGGGTCGGCGATCGGGCCGTACTCCTGGTGGAGGACCGCGGCATCGGCATCTCGCCCGATCAGATGGCCGAGCTCAACGAACGGCTCGCCAATCCACCGGTCGTCGACGTCGCCGTGTCCCGGATGATGGGGCTCGTGGTGGTCGCCCGGCTGGCCACCCGGCACGGCGTCAAGGTCGAGTTGCGGCCGGCGCGCGAGCGCGGCACCATCGCCGACCTGACCCTGCCGGTCGGCGTGCTCGTCCCGCGGGCGCTGGCCGGCCGTGGCGGCGTGCCGGTCGCCGGTTCGCGTGACAACGCCAACGTCGACAACGGTCCCGCCGCCCAGTCCCGGTCCTTGTTCGGGGCGCCGCTGGCCCTCGAAAGCGGCCCGTCGGGCGGCCCACCGGCCCGTGACCCCGCCGGCGCGGGGAGCGGCCTGTCCGGCTTCGGCCCGCCCGGCGGCGGCCTCGGCGCGGCACTCAACGGTACGGCGAACGGCGCTTTCGGATCTCCGGCCGGCCCACCCCAGCCCCGGCAGCTCTCCGACGGCGTGGCCGGACTGTTCGGCGGGGCACGCCCGGCCGGTGGGCCGCCGAACGGCAACGGGTTCACCGGATCGCCGCCGCCGAACTCGGTCCGTGGTGGGCCACCGGCCTGGTCCGACCTGGTCACCGGAGCCGAGACGGTGCAGCCGCCCATCGTCGCACCAGCCGACGTCGAGCGCCTGCCCCGACGGCGGGCGGTCCAGCCGCCGGCCGGCGACGCCCCCGACGACGGCCAGCGCCCAGCGGGCCCG
>JAVHWE010000461.1:0-3168 GCA_032160285.1 Micromonosporaceae bacterium
GCTCGGCGACGTCGCCGCGAAAACCGTCGTCGTCCGCGGCGGGGTGGCCGGGCTCGAAGATCCCGGTGTAGACGCAGCGGCCCATGTGTTCGACGAAGGATCCGTACAGCCTCGGATCGACGGCCGAGACGCGGAGGACGGGATCGATCGTGAGCGAAGCGCTGTGCATGGATCTCCCCTTCTCTGCCCTAGCCCTTGAGCCCGGTACCCGCGATGCCCTCGACGATCCGCCGCTGGAAGACCAGGAACAGCAGGACCAGCGGCAGCGCGCCGAGGATCGCCCCGGCCATCGTGTCGGCGTACCGGATCCCGTACGCGCCCTGGACCGTCGCCAGCCCGACCGGGATCGTCATGAGCTGCGGATTCGTCAGCGTGAGCAACGGCCACAGCAGGTTGTTCCAGGTCCACACGAAGCTGAAGATCGCCACGGCCGACACCACGGGCCGGGCCAGCGGCATGATGACCTGCCAGTACACGCGCAGGAATCCGGCGCCGTCGACGCGGGCGGCTTCGTCAAGGTCTCGGGGCAGCCCGTCGAAGAACTGCTTGAAGATGAAGACCGCGATCGCGGTGGGGATCTGCGGCAGGATCACCGCCCAGTACGTGTTCAGCAGGTGCAGCCCGTTGAACTCCCGGAACTGCGGCACCATGAGCACCTGCGGCGGAATCATGATGCCGGCCAGGACGAACCAGAACACGAGCTGCCGACGGCGGAAGCGCAGTCTCGACAACGCGAAGGCCGCCATGCTGGCCACCAGCACGGTGCACGCCGCGGTGACGGTCGAGGTGATGAAGCTCGCCGCGTACCAGTTCAGGATGTCGCCCTGCTGGAAGAGCGCGCGGAACGAGGCGAGCGTCGGGTTGTGGATCCACCACGTCGTCGTGGTCGTCTCGGCGTTGGGCTTGAGCGCCGTGTCCAGCGCCCAGGCCAGCGGGACCAGCCAGATGATCGCGAACGCCACGAGGACTCCGGCGCAGACCCGGTTGAAGATCCGGACGTGCCGGTCGGCCGAGTGTTCGAGCGCGGAGGCGTGCGCCTCCCGTTCCAGGGTCGCGGCGATGGCGGTCATGCCACGCCCTCCTTGTCCTGGTTGCGGGTGATGACGAGCCAGACGGCCGAGACGGCGAGTACCACCAGGAAGAACAGGGTGGACGCGGCGGCCGCGTAACCGGTGCGGAAGTCGGTGAAGCCGACGTCGTAGATGTACTCGAGCACCGGCCGCGTGCTGTAGTTCGGGCCGCCGCTGGTCATGATGTACATCTGGTCGAACACCTTGAGCGAGGCGATGACCTGCAGCACCGCGACCAGCGTGGTGGTGCGCGCCAGCATCGGGATCGTGATCCGGCGGATCTGCTGCCACGGGCCGGCCCCGTCGATGGAGGCCGCCTCGTACAGCTCGCGGGGGATGTCCTGGAGCCCGGCCGAATACAGCACGAAGTTGAAGCCGAGCGTCCACCACAAGGTCGCGAGCGCCAGCGAGATCATGGCCCAGTTCGGATTGCCCAGCCAGTCCGGCGCCGTGAAGCCGAGGGAGGTCACCGCCGTGGTCAGCAGACCCAGCGCGGGGGTGTAGAGCCAGACCCAGATCAGCGCCATGACCGCCGACGGCAGGATGTACGGCGCGAAGAAGGCCAGCCGGAAGAACCAGCGCCCGCGCACGACCCGGTCCGCCAGCAGCGCGAGCACGAGCGAGAACAGGATCAGCGGCGGCGTGGTCAGCACCGTGAACCAGATCGTGTGCCACAGCGAGGACCAGAAGTCGGCGCTGCCGAACGCCTCCGCGTAGTTGGTCAACCCGGCGAAGCTGCCCAGGCCCGGCTTGACCAGGCTGGTGTGGAAGAAGCTCATCAGGACCATGTAGAGCGCCGGGCCGATGATGAACAGCACATAGAGGACCAGGAACGGGCTGAGGAATCCGGCGGCGTGCAGTGCCTGGCTCGAGTCGGTGCCCCGACGGGGGCGGACCGGGCCGCGATCCGCCCGCGGGCGCCCGACCGTGGTGGTGGCTGTCATGCGAACCCCCTTCAGGGGAGGGCGTCGAGGGTCACACCGGCGAGGGCGTCTCGGCGAGGACGGAGAGCTTGGAGCGCATCTGCGCGATCGCGGCCGCTGGGGTGAGCTGGCCGGCCAGCACGGCGCCGATCGAGGAGCTCATGATGATCCCGAAGGTCGATCCGGACCCGGAGTACCAGCCGGGCGGGTCGTACACCGCGCTGTTCGCCGCGGCCGCGTAGTTCGACTGCGGCGTCAGCTTCCGGTACGCCTCGCTCGTGGCGAACGGCTGCCACGCGGGGATGTGACCCCCCTGCGCCCAGGTCAGGCTCTGGTCCAGCATGGACTTCACGAAACCCAGCGAATTGTCGAGCAGCCTGCGGTCCTGCGCCGGGTGCTTGGGCAGGACGAGGGTGTGCGAGTCGGCCTGGACCGCGTACGGGCCGCCGAACACGTTCGGAACGAGCGTCATGCTGAACGGCATCTTGGCGGTCTGGAACGTGCTGATCTCCCACTCGCCGTTCAGGTGGAAGCCCGACTGTCCGTTCGCGAACAGGGCGATGGCACCCTGGTAGTCGATGCTGGACGGCATCAGCTTCCGCTCGACAGCGAGCGTGCGGAAATAGTCCAGCACCCGCTTGGCCTTGGCGTCGTCGAGCACGATCTTGGTGCCGTTGTTCGCCAGCACACTGCCCCCGGCCTGGGCGTACATGGTCTGGAAGAACCGCCACGGGGATCCGGAGTCGCCGTTGATCCCCAGGGTGGCGCCATACTGGCCGGTCACCTTCTTGGCGCGCTCCAGGGCGTCGAGGAAGCCCTGCTGGCCGGCGATCGGTTTGAGATTGCCGGCCGAGTCCAGCAGCCCGGCCTGCTTGCAGACCTTCGTGTTGTAGAACAGCACGATCGGGTGCGTGTCGAGCGGGATCGCGTACACCTTGCCGCCGACGAGTCCGGCCTGCCAGGCGCGCTTGTTGAACTTGTCCGGAGTCATGCCGTGCCTGGCTAAGTCGTCGAGGTTCAGTTCCTGGAGCAGGCCGGCGTCCGCGAAGGTCTTCATGCGCGTCAGGTGCGAGACCGCGACGCTCGGTGGCTTGTCGCCGAGGGTCGAGAGGCTGAGCTTGGTGTAGTACGGGTTTCCCCAGGCCAGGGTGACCGCCTGGAGCCGGGTTTCCGGG
>JAVHWE010000490.1:0-6263 GCA_032160285.1 Micromonosporaceae bacterium
CCGGCGGACCAGCCGCCACCGGACCAGCCGGCGCCCGACCGGTCGCCCCCGGACCGCTCGGTCAGCGTGGTCATCGCCACGTACACCGAGCGGCGCTGGACCGAACTGACGGAGACGGTGCGATCGGCGCTGACGCAGCAGCCGTCCCCGGCGCGGGTCGTCGTCGCGGTCGACCACAACGAGCCGCTGCTCGCCCGGGTTCGCGCCGAACTGCCACAGGTCCATGCCGTACGCAACCGGTACGCGCGTGGGGCTTCGGGCACCCGCAACAGTGGCGTCGACGTCGTGGATACCGAGATCGTGGCCTTCATCGACGACGACGAGGTGGCTTCGCCGGGGTGGCTCGCACGGCTGACCGCGGCCTTCACCGACCCGGCCGTGGTCGGGGTCGGCGGGTCACTGGTGCCGATCTGGTCTGGGCGGCAGCCCGGGTGGTTTCCCGATGAGTGCGGCTGGGCGATCGGTGTGTCGTACCGGGGAATGCCCACCACGTCCACGGTCGTCCGCAACGTCTGGTCGGCGAACATGGCCGTTCGCCACGAGGCGTTCCGCAGTGTCGGCGGGTTCCGGGTCGGGTTCGGCAAACTGGCCGACCGGTCCCGACCGGAGGACACGGAGCTGTGTATCCGGATGTCCGCGGCGGTCGGCGGTGGCCGCTGGATGTACGTGCCGGACGCGGTGGTCGGTCATCATGTCCCGGCCGACCGCATGCGGTTCGGTTTCTTCCTCCGGCGCAGCTACAACGAGGGCTACGGCAAGATCGAGATGGCTCGGCTGCTTCGTGGTGGCACCGACGACACCGCGCAGCTCGACGTCGAGCGCGACTATGTGCGACGTACGCTGCCCCGCGGCATCGCCCGGGGCCTGCGGCAGTTCGTGACCGGCGCGGACCGGTGCGGTGCCACCCGCGCGAGCGCCATCGTGGCCGCGATGACCGCTGCCGCGCTCGGCGTCGCCCGGGCATCGCTGTCCACCCGGGTGGGTACCGACGGTCCGGCGCCCGCTGACCGCCAGCCCGCTGTCGTGGACCACGGAGGGGCGAGATGACCCGGGTACCCGCGGCCCGGGTCGAACCGGACCGCGCGGTCGATTCGGCGGCCCGGGTACCGGGGTTCGTCACCGACGTCGAGATGTCCCTGCCGCTGGCGGGCATCTCGGCCCGGCATGCCGACGGCCGGCTCCGCGAACGGGTCTGGCTGCTCGTCCGGGTCTTCAACGAGCCGGTCGGCCTCGTCGCCGTGGCACTACCGGCGGACGGGCTGGGTCCGGATCAGCTCGCTGCCGCCGTCGACGACGCGGTGGGCACGCGCATCCGCGCCCGGGCCCTCGCAGCCGGGGCAACCTTGCCGGCGGTCCTCCCTAGTGGAGGTTTCACCACTGCCCGGATTCCGGACTTTCTCGCCGAACGCGAGAAGGTACTGGCCAACGCGGAACCGATCACCGTTGTCGTGTGTACCCGCAACCGTCCAGACGTCCTGGCCCGCTGCCTGAACGCGCTGCTGGCGCAGGAGTATCCGCAATTGCGGATCCTCGTGGTGGACAACGCGCCATGCTCCGGCGGCGCCCGGCAGGTCGCGGCGTCGGCCGCCGCTTCCGGGATCGTGTCCTATGTGGTCGAACCGCGTCCCGGGCTTTCCCGGGCCCGCAATCGCGGCGTCCGCGCGGCCTCCACCGACCTGGTCGCGTTCATCGACGACGACGAGGTGGCGGACCCGTACTGGTTGGCCGAACTGGCGCGGGCGTTCCGCCGCCATCCGGAAGCCGGCGCGGTCACCGGTGTGATCGTCCCGGCCGAGCTGGAAACCCCGGCACAGGTGATGTTCGAGGAATTCGGCGGGCACAGCAAGGGACGCGGCTTCGAGCCGGCCGTGTTCTCGCCGGCCTCGGCACACCTGCAGAGCCCGCTGTATCCGCTGCCGCCGTTCGGGGCCGGCGGCAACATGGTGTTCCGGCGGACAGTGCTCGAGTCGTTGGGCGGCTTCGACAACGCGCTCGGCGCCGGCACGCCGGCGAAGGGCGCCGAGGACACGATGGCGTTCACCCGGGTACTCCTGGGTGGCGGCACAATCGTCTACCAGCCGTCGGCGGTGGTCCGCCACCAGCACTACCGTGACTTCAGCGGGTTGAGCAACCAGATGCACGGCTACGGCGTCGGCCTGACCGCGTTCTACACCGGGCTGGTCCTGTCCGACCCGAAGTTGCTGGTTGGATTGGCCCGCCTGGCGCGGACCGCCGCCCGGGACATGGTCGGCCGCGACAGCCGGCGCAGCGGCCGGCTCGCCGCGCAGTTCCCGCCGGAGCTGCTGGCCCGCAACCGGCGCGGCATGCTCACCGGCCCGTGGGCGTACCTCCGGTCCCGCCGGCAGGAGCGACGTAGCGCGGCCGGCCACGGGAACCGGTGATGGCCGTCGTGGCGGGCAGCGTGCCCATTCTGATGTACCACAGCGTGGCGCCGACCACGACCGACGGCTTCCGCCCGTACACGGTGACCCCGGCGCGGCTGCGCGAACACCTGGCGGCGCTGCGCGCGGCCGGCTGGCGCCCGGTTACGTTCGCCGCCGCGGCGGCGATGCTCGCCGCCGACCGGCCACCGCCGGCCGACGTGGTGGCGCTCACGTTCGACGACGGGCTGGCCGACTTCGCCACCCACGCCCTGCCGCAACTGGCGGCACACGCCGCCACCGCGACGCTGTTCGTCCCCACGGCGTACGTCGGGGCGAGGGCCGGCTGGCTGTCGGGTGCGGACGCGGACCGTCGGTTGCTCAGCTGGCCGGGGCTGGCCGACGTGGCAGCGGCCGGCATCGAGATCGGCTCGCACGGGCACCAGCATGTCGGTCTCGACGTCGGCTCCGCCGCCTCGGTACGTGACGAGGCGGCCCGCAGCCGGGGGATCCTGTGCGACCGGTTGGGTCGCGACGTCCGGACGTTCGCGTACCCGTTCGGGTACCAGACACGGGCGGCTCGAACCGCCGTTCGGGCGGCCGGATACGACGCCGCGTGTTCGGTCGTCGATCTGCACGCCACCACTGTGGACAGTCGATACGCGTTGCCCCGGCTGACCGCGACCCAACAGCTGTCCGGCGACGAGCTGGTGGCCCTGCTGTCGCACCGGTTCCCGCCGCGTGAGCGGCGCTGGCGTCACGGCAAGCAGCGGGTGTACGGGCTGGCCCGGCGCACCGGGCGGATCGGGCCGCGGCCACACCGCCTGCCCCCGCCCGGCCATTCGCTCAGCGACGGGTCATGAACCCGGTGCCGGTCGCCGTCCGGGTGCGGCCGCGGTTCGCGGTATCCTCGATCTCCACCGAGGCCACCGCGCTGATGGTCGCCACGCTGGCGTCGGCCGGGCTGAATCTGGTGTTCTGGTTGGCCGCCGCCCGGCTGTACCCGACCGGGGCGGTCGGCCGGGTTTCGGTGGCCGTGTCCGCGTGGGCGTTGCTCAGCGGCGTCGGACAGCTCAATCTGTCCACTGTGCTCGCTCGGTTCCTGCCCGACGCCGGTCGCCACACGGTACGGGTACTGGCCGGCAGCTACGCCGCGATCATCGTCGCCTCGCTGATCGTGGGGGCCGGGTTCGTCGGCCTCGGGTTCGGCGACAGCTTTCTCGGCGGGGGTACCGGCACCCGGATGGCCTTCGTCGCGCTGGTCGCGGTGTTCGCGCTGTTCGTCGTGCAGGACACCGTGCTGACCACGTTCCGGCGAACGCTGTGGGTACCGGTCGAGAACGTCTCGGTGTCCGTCGGCAAGCTGCTCGGACTGCTGGCGTTCGCCGCCGTCGGGTCGTCGTCGCTGGCAATCACGGTCGGCTGGGTGGTACCGACCGCAATCGCCGTCGGCATGGTCACGGTCGCCGTCTTCGGGTCGTTCGCACCGGCGCAGGTCCGGGCCGCGGCGCCGGCGGACCGGTTGCCGACCGCGCGGGAGTTCGGCGCTTTCGTGGGTGCCCAGTACGCCAACAACCTGGTCGGCACCGTCGCCACGTTCGCGGCCCCGCTGGTCGTCGTCGACGTGTTGGGCACCCGACAGGCCGCGTACTTCAACGTGCCCTGGCTCGTCATCGTCACCATGCAGACGCTGCTGTGGAACATCCTCACCCCGTTTCTGGTACACAGCGTGCGAGAGCCCGATCAGGTGCGCCGCCACGCCGCGCGGGTGCTCCGCATCGGCGCCCCGGTTGTCGGCCTCGGCACCGTCGCGCTGGTCGTCGCCGCACCGGTCGTCCTCGGCCTGCAGGGCGCCGCGTTCGCCGCCGGCGGCACACCGCTGCTGCGAGTCGTGGCGCTGAGCTTCCCGGCCACCGCCGTCATCGTGTTCACCACCGGATACGCGCTCCTCGAACGCAGGCTGTGGCGACTGGTCGCCATCCGTACCCCGGCCGCCGTCTGTTTCCTGGGCGGGGCCGCCCTGCTGCTGCCGAGGCTGGGCGTGGTCGCGGTGGGCATCGCCTACGTCACGGTACAGACCATTGTGGCGGCCGCCCTGCTGCCCGGTCTGGTCCGCCGCCTGCGCACCGGCGGTGCGCCCGTCCAGTCCACGCCAGCAGCGGGCCGCATCCCCGCCGACGATCGGAATTGTTCAACGTGACCAGATCAGTTTCCTCGGATTCGTCGTCACCGGCCGCGGTCAACCGCTTCAGGCCGGTCGGGCCGTCGACGGGCGACGGCGGGTGGTCCCTCCCGCACCGGCGCGGCACCCTGCACGGCGGACGGCCCGGCCGCACCGTCGGTGGCGGCGCGCACCCCGCTGCGGGCCCGGTCGCCGCCGGTACCGCCGCCACGGCCACCGCCTACGGTGCGGTCCTCGCGGCGGCATTGGGCCTCGGCGCGCTCGCGGTACCGGGTGGTCCGGTGCGACTGGTGATGCTGCTGGCCTTTGTGACGCTCGGACCGGGTGCCGCGGTGATCTGTCACGTCCGGGTCACCGACCGGCTGGTGGAGTGGGCCCTCGCCGTCACCGCCAGCCTGACCGCCACCGCCGCGGTGGCGACCGCGATGGTGTGGGTACACCTGTGGCAACCGGTTGCCGCACAGGCCGCGATGGCCTCGGCCGTCGGGGTGTCCGGGCTGGTAGCGCTGATCAACCGGCGGCCGCGGCCCGAGCCGGCACGTGAACTCGTCGGCAATGCGCTGCTCTGGTACGACACCGGAGCCGTCGATCCGCGACCGGCCGGGACCCTCACCCACGGGCCGCGGTCGAACGAGGCCGAAACCCGCGTCATCGCGGTCGCCACGACGCATACCCGCCAGGTGCTGCGGGCGGTCGGCATGGCGCGGGTCGGTGGCAGCCCTGCCATCGAGCCGGCCGCATCGAAGACGGGCATCGCGGCGTTCCTCGGTACCGGACCCGTGGCGCTGCTCGGCGTCGCCGTGCTGCTGTGGGTCGTATCGATGCTGCGCTACCAGCCGGAGCGCCTTGACGGGTACGGTCTCACCCGCGCGATGGGCGTGCTGTTCGTCGGCGCGGTGGTCGCGGTCGGCCTGTCGTTCGCGATCGAACTGATCGGCCGGGCGCGGACCACCGTCCTCGCCGGTGGGGTCCTCGTCGTGACGGTGATCCTCAACGCGACCGTGCCGCTGCTGTACCGCGAACCCGAGTACGCGTGGACCTACAAGCACCTGGGCGTCATCGACCTGCTTCGCGATCACGGTGCGGTCGTCGACCACACCGACATCTACCAGCAGTGGCCCGCGTTCTTCGCGCTCGTCGCCGAGGTGTCCGCGACCGCCCGGGTCGACGCGCTCGCGTTCGCGGCCTGGTCGCCGCTGTTCTTCACACTGCTCGACGGGCTGTTGCTGGCGGCGCTGCTGAAGCAGGTGACCAGCAGCCGCCGGGTGGTCCTGCTCGGCGTATTCCTGTTCGAAAGTTGCCTGTGGGTGTGCATCAACTACCTTTCGCCGCAGGCGTTCGCGTTCGCGCTCGCCCTCGGCTTCTGGGTGATCCTGACCCGCTGGCTGATCGCCATGCCGGTGCCGTCCAAAGTGGGCAACGGGCGGCTACGGCGTCGGCGTACCGCCTTGTTCTACGGACTGCCCACGCCATCGGCGCTGGGCGGCCGCCGGACGCCCGCGCTCGCCGTGGTGGGCGCGGTGGCCGTGTTTGCGGTGATCACCGCAAGTCACCAGCTGTCGCCGTTCCTGATCATCACGCCGATCCTGCTGCTCACCGTCTTCGGCGCGATCCGGCCCCGGTGGCTGATCATCCCCCTGGGGTTGATCCTGGCCGGATACGTGTTGCCGCGGCTCGGCCCGCTGGGCGAACAGTACCGG
>JAVHWE010000018.1:0-4388 GCA_032160285.1 Micromonosporaceae bacterium
GAACTTGCGGACGTTGTCGAACACCCGTCGGCCGGCGTCGACGGCGGTGACGATGGTGGCGAAGTTGTCGTCGGTGAGTACCATCGTCGCTGTTTCTCTGGCGACGTCGGCGCCGGAGCGGCCCATCACCACGCCGATGTCGGCGTGGCGCAGCGCGGGTGCGTCGTTGACGCCGTCGCCGGTCGTCGCCACCACCTGCCCGCCCGCGCGCAGGCCCTTGCAGATCCGCAGCTTCGCCAGCGAGGAATTCCGCGTACGCGGGCAGCGCCGCCTGCCAGGACGACAGGCTTCAATTGGTCGGCGTCTGTGACGGTCGACCGCGGATGTCCCATCGCTCGAAGGCCAGTCGGAGCGAAGCGGGCATAGCCGGGCGCATCACCATATGACTCATCTTGCCGCAACAACTGGCTGACTACTCATCAATCCGGCCGGAGCAACGATCGGTGACACCTGGACCACGCGGCGGCCACTACCCAAGCCGTCGATCTCTGCGCAACGATCCACACCTGTCCGACCGCGCAAAGATCAACAGCCAGTCGCTGCTTGTGCAGTAAACCCGTCGGCGAGGCCGCATCGCACCACGAGCCGGGTCAGTCAATGTCGCGATCTTGTCGCCAAGCTGGTGCCCTCTCGGGCTGTGCCGGGCCTTGGCTGGCGTGGCCCTGATGGCGTGGGCCTGCCGGTCAGTCCGCGTCCCCAGGTTGTTGATCTTGCTGGAGCATTCCGGTCTTCGTTGTCGGAAATTCGGTGGTTGTGACCTGGGATGATCGTGGGGTGCTGTTGACGATCTCGACCACGCATGTTCCGGCGACCGATCTGGGTTTCCTGTTGGTCAAGCACCCCGACCGGGTGCAGTCGTTCGCGACGACGGGCGGGACGGCGCATGTGTTCTATCCGGAGGCGAGCGCCGAGCGGTGCACGGTGGCGTTGCTGCTGGATGTGGATCCGGTGGGGCTGGCCCGACCGTCGAAGGGCCAGAAGTCCCCGGACAGTTTCTCGCTGGGCCGTTACGTCAACGATCGGCCGTACGCGGCGTCGAGTCTGCTGACGGTGGCCCTGGGGAAGGTGTTCCGGTCCGCGCTCAAGGGTGTGAGCGCCGACCGCGCCGAACTGGTGGACACCGCGATCCCGCTCGAGATCGAGGTGGCGGCCCTGCCCTGTCGGGGCGGTGAAGCCGTGGCCCGGCGGCTGTTCGCTCCGCTGGGCTGGGCGGTGACAGCCACGCCGGTGCCGTTGGATCCGGCGTTTCCCGACTGGGGTGACTCAAGGTATGTCGGGCTGCGGCTGGTGGGGACGCTGCGGCTGGCGGACGCGCTCAACCATCTGTACGTGCTGCTGCCCGTCCTCGATGACGCCAAGCACTACTGGGTGTCCGAGGACGAGGTGGACAAGCTGCTGCGGGCCGGGGCGGGTTGGCTGGGCGGGCACCCGGAGCGGGAACTGATCGCCGGCCGGTACCTGGCCGGCCGGCGGTCGTTGACCCAGTCGGCGCTGGACCGGCTGCGGGCCGCCGACGAACCCGACGACCCCGCCGATGAGCCGGCGGATGCGGCGGCGCACGCCGAACACAGCGAGCCCCTGGTCAAGCTGCGTCACCAGGCCGTGCTGGCGACGTTGGCGGCGTCCGGTGCGTCCAGGGTGCTGGATCTGGGCTGCGGCCAGGGTGCGCTGCTGCCGCAGTTGCTGGCCGACCCCCGGTACACCGAGATCGTCGGCGCCGACGTGTCCAGCGGCGCCCTGGCGATCGCCGGGCGGCGGTTGGGATTCGACCGGATGCCCGACCGGCAGCGGGCCCGGATCACGCTGATCCAGACCGCACTCACGTATCACGACGACCGGTTGACCGGCTATGACGCGGCGATCCTGATGGAGGTCATCGAACACATCGACGAAAACCGGCTACCCGCCCTGGAACGGGCCGTGTTCGGGCACGCCACCCCGACCACGGTGATCGTGACGACTCCGAACGTGGAGTACAACGTGCGTTACGAAACCCTCGACGGTCACCGACACGACGATCACCGGTTCGAGTGGACCCGCGCGGACTTCGCCGCGTGGACGGCGAAGGTCGCGAAGACCCACGGGTACGACGTCGAGATCCGGCCGGTCGGCGAGGTCGACGACGCGGTCGGCCCCGCCACCCAGCTCGGGTACTTCCGCAAGGTCGCCCGGTGAACCTCACCATCCCGGAGCTGTCGCTGATTGCGCTGGTGGGCATCTCCGGGTCCGGCAAGTCCACCTTCGCCCGCGAGCACTTCCTGCCCACCGAGGTGCTGTCCTCAGACGCGTTCCGGGGCATGGTCGCCGACGACGAGAACGACCAGTCGGCCACTGTGGACGCGTTCGCCGCGCTGCACCACGTCGCCGGGATCCGGCTGCGCGCCGGACGCCGGGTCGTCGTGGACGCCACCAACGTGCACAGGCACGCCCGCGCCGAGCTGATCACGCTCGCTCGGCAGTTCGACGTACTCCCGGTGGCCATCGTCATCGACACCCCGGAGCCACTCGCGTGGGAACGGACCCGACAACGCGCCGACCGTGACTTCGGCCGCACCGTACTCAAGCGGCAGGCCCAGGACCTGCGTCGATCGGTGCGCGGCCTCGGCAAGGAGGGCTTCCGAAAGGTTTACATCGTCAC
Source organism: Micromonosporaceae bacterium (assembly GCA_032160285.1). Taxonomy (GTDB): domain Bacteria; phylum Actinomycetota; class Actinomycetes; order Mycobacteriales; family Micromonosporaceae; genus Planosporangium. The sequence continues at coordinate 2,639 of JAVHWE010000018.1, forward strand.
CGACACCGCCGACATCACCATCAGCTACGAGAAGGCCTACAACGACCGCCGCGAGCTCATCGGCCCGTTCGACATCATCGGCGACGTGCACGGCTGCCGCTCGGAACTGGAAACTCTGCTGACCACGCTCGGCTGGACCCTCGACCGCGACGAGGCCGGCCGGCCAGTGGGCGCCAGCCACCCCGAGGGCCGCCAAGCGGTGTTCCTCGGCGACCTCGTCGACCGGGGCCCCGACTCCCCCGGCGTGCTGCGCCTGGTGATGGGCATGGTCACCGCCGGCACCGCCCTGTGCGTACCCGGAAACCACGAACAGAAGCTGCTGCGCAAGCTACGCGGCCGCAACGTCACCATCTCCCACGGCCTCGCCGAGACCCTCGACCAGCTGTCCCGCGAGGAACCCACCTTCGTGGAGCAGGCCGCCACGTGGATCGACGGGCTCGTCAGCCACCTGCGCCTGGACGGCGGCCGCCTCGTCGTCGCGCACGCCGGACTCAAGGAGACCTACCACGGCCGGGCCTCGGGCCGGGTCCGGAATTTCTGCCTGTACGGGGAGACCACCGGCGAAACCGACGAGTACGGCCTGCCGGTGCGCCACCCATGGGCCAACGACTACCGAGGCTCGGCCATGGTCGTCTACGGCCACGTCCCCACCCCGACCGCCCAATGGGTCAACAACACCATCTGCCTGGACACCGGGGCGGTGTTCGGCGGCCACCTGACCGCGCTGCGCTACCCCGAAAAGACCCTGGTATCCGTACCGGCCGAGAAGATCCACTACGAGCCGGTCAAACCGCTGGTCGAGGCCACCCCGGCCCGCGACGACTCGACCCTCAACCTGGCCGACGTTACCGGCCGGCGCCACATCCGCACCGACTACGGCACCGTGCTCGTCGAAGCCGAGAACGCCGCCGCCGCGCTCGAGGTAATGAGCCGGTACGCCATCGACCCCCGCTACCTGCTGTGGCTACCCCCGACGATGTCTCCGCCCTCCACCTCCCACCAGGACGGCTACCTGGAATACCCGACCGAGGCGTTCGCCGATTACCGGGGCGCCGGCGTGGGACACGTGGTGTGTCAGGAGAAGCACATGGGTTCCCGGGCCGTCGTGCTGGTCTGCCGCGACCGGGCCACCGCCCAGGCCACATTCGGCGTGCCCGACGGTTCGGCCGGCGCGATCTACACCCGCACCGGCCGACCGTTCTTCACCGATCCCGCCCTGACCGAAGCCCTCCTGGCCCGGGTACGGGCCGCCGCCGCACCGATGTTCGACGAGCTGAACACCGACTGGCTGCTGCTGGACTGCGAACTGCTGCCCTGGTCGGCCAAGGCCGGCGCGCTGATCCGCGAACAGTACGCCAGCGTCGGCGCCGCAGCCCGATCCGCCCTGCTCACAGCCACCCGCGTACTGGACGCCGGCCACCAGCGCGGCCTGGACCTCACCGACCTGCGAGACAAGACGCAGGCCCGCGCGCACAACGCCGACGACTTCGTTACCGCCTACCGGCGTTACTGCTGGCCGGTCAACGGACTGGACGGCGTCCAACTCGCACCGTTCATGATCCTGGCCTCCGACGGCGCCTCGCACGCCGGCCGCGACCACGGCTGGCACCTCGCGGCCTGCGACCGGCTCGTCGCGGCCGACCCGGACACCTTCCGGCGCACCGGTCGTCGGGTGGTCGACCTGGCCGATCCGACCACCGAAGCCGACGCCACCCAGTGGTGGCATGAACTCACCGGTTCTGGCGGCGAG
>JAVHWE010000552.1:0-4492 GCA_032160285.1 Micromonosporaceae bacterium
CGAGGTCGATGCCGCCCAGCGACACGACGGCGAGACGCCCGTCCGGGCTGAGGGTGGGGGTTCCGGGTACGCGAATGTGGGCGAGGTCGGAAGGTTTCACCTCACCGACCCTAGTGGGGGCAACGGCCGTTGCCCGAGACGAATATTGACCGCTATCCGGAGATTGAGCGGGCCATGGCGACCCAACGCCGCAGCAGCTCCCCGGCGGCGCCGGTGTCGACGGCGGCGCTGACCCGTCGGTAACCCGCCCGGAGGGCGCCGTCGAGGTCGTCACCCCAGCCGTCCCGCGCGACAACGGCGGCGGCCGCGTTGACGAGGACCGCCTCCCGTACGGGACCGGTCTTGCCGGCGAACATCGCGTGCGCCACCTCGGCGTTGAAGGTCGCGTCGCCGCCGCGCAGGTCGCCCGGGCGCGACCGCGGGACGCCGAGATCGGCGGCGTCGACGGTGGATTCGGTCACGGTACCGTCGCGGACGGCCCAGAACCGGGTCGGTGCCGTCGTGGTGATCTCGTCGAGCCCATCCTCGCCGCGGACCACCAGGACCGAGTCGCCGCGATCGGCGAACACCCGGGCCACCACCCCGGCCATCCGTGGGTCGAAGCAGCCGATCAGGGCGGCCGTCGGCTGGGCGGGGTTGGTCAGGGGGCCGAGGAAGTTGAACGCGGTCGGCACCCCCAGTTCGCGGCGCGGCACGGCGGCGTGGCGCATGCCGGGGTGGAACCGGGCGGCGAAGCAGAATCCGATACCGACCTCGGACACGCAGCGCGCGACCTCGGCCGGGCCCAGGTCGAGTGGGATGCCGAACTCTTCGAGCAGGTCGGCGGCGCCGCATGAGGACGAGGCCGCGCGGTTGCCGTGCTTGACGACCCGTACCCCGGCGGCGGCCACCACGATGGCGGCCATGGTGGAGATGTTGACGGTGTGCGCCTGGTCGCCGCCGGTACCGACGACGTCGACGGTGGTGTCGCGCAGCTCGTCGGACAGCTCGACCCGGGCCGCGTGGGCCAGCATCGTGTCGGCCAGCCCGGCCACCTCGGCCGGTGTCTCCCCCTTGGCGCGCAATGCCACCGCGAAGCCGGCGACCTGCACCGGCGTGGCGCTGCCCGACATGATCTCGCCCATCGCCCAGGCAGTGTCGTCGGTAGCTAGCTCCTGGCCGCGCAGCAGCGCCGTGAGCAGGGTGGACCAGGTCCGGGTAACCATGGCGTCCTCCGCGGTGGGCCGGCGACGGGCTAGCCGGCCAGCGCGGCGCGGCTGTGCAGCAGGGCCGCCACGGTACGGCCGGTGAGGATCGGGTCGAGCGGGTGCAGCAGGGTGGCGTCGACCCGCGCGTACGCCGCGAGCCACCGGTCGGCGGCCCGGGCGATCACGACGCAGGTGGGCGGCGGGTCGGCCAGCTCGTCGCCGAGTTGACGGGCGATGCCGATACCGCCGGCGGGGCTGGCCTCGCCGTCGAGTACGAGCAGGTCCACATTGTGCTCGTCGATCGCCCGGACCGTCTCGGCGTAGCTGGACGTGTCGGTGAACCGTACGGTCAGGTCCTTGGCCGGGTGGGTACCGATGGCCAGCCGCATCCGGTCCCGCACCAGCGGGTCGTCGCTGTAAAGCAGGACCGTGTACGTGGGCTCGGTCATCGGCTGCTAGCTCCCCTGCGTCTCGACTGCCGTCGGCATCCTACCCGCCGCCTCCTCGCGGTCGAGTTGACGGTCCAGCCGGCGGCCCTCCCGTTCGGCGTGGCGCATCCACTGCACCACCAGCACGCCCAGCATGGTCACGCTGACGAACTCGCCGCCGGCCCACAGGATGCCGCCGGCCAGCCGCTGGTCGGCCGCCGGGTCGGCCCAGCCCAGGTGCAGGGATGGGTAGTAGTCGCCGGCCAGCAGCACGGTGCTCTGCATGATGGTCAGTCCGAGGACGGTGTGGAACGGCGTCGACAGGAACATCAGCAGCGCCCGGCCCGGGTACGGCCACCGGCCCGGCAACGGGTCGATACCGAGCAGCGGCCAGAAGAACAGGCAGCCGACCGCGATGAAGTGCAGGTGGATGGTCTGGTGGAGGAGATCGTTCGTCAGTGTCGCCCGGTACAGGCCGGTGAAGTACAGCCCGAACGGGGAGACCACGAACAACCCGTACGCGACCAGCGGGAACGTCAGTACCTACACGACCCGCGCGTGCAGCACCGCGACCAGAACCCGGCGCGCGCCCGCCGGCAGGGTCCGCAGCGCCAGGGTGACCGGGGCGCCGAGCGCGAGGAAGATCGGGGCGATCATGGAGAGCACCATGTGCTGCACCATGTGGACCGACAGCAGCGTGTCGTCGTAGCGGCCGATGCCGGTCATGGTGACCGCCGCGATGCCGCCGACCCCGCCGATCAGGAACGACAGGGTACGCGGGACCGGCCACCGGTCGCCGCGGGCGGCCAGCCGCCACACCCCGGCCAGGTAGCCGGCGGCGACGAGCAGCAGCCCGATCGCCAGCCACCAGTCGACATCAAGGTGGATCAGCGTGTCGGCGCGCAGCGGCGGCAGCGGGTCCGCCCCGCCGTGGCCGAGGAAACCCGGCGCGAGCAGGGCGCCGCCGGGGCCGGGAGAAAACACCACCCGAGGCTATGCCCGCCGACCGACCGGGCGCGCGTGGGGTGGCGACACACACCTATCCGGCCACCCGCGCGTCCGGGCGTACCGCCCACGGGCAATAATGACCGCGTGACAGCGGCCTCAGCCATTCCCAGGAGTCAGATTCATTCCCTGACCCGACCCAACATGGTCAGTGTCGGGACGATCGTCTGGCTGTCCAGTGAACTGATGTTCTTCGCGGCGCTGTTCGCGATGTACTTTTCCATCCGCGCCGCCGCCCCCGGACTGTGGAAGGAGCACACGCCGGCGCTGAACGTGTGGTACGCGTTGGCGAATACGACGATCCTCGTCCTGTCGTCGATCACCTGCCAGTTCGGGGTCTTCGCGGCCGAACGCGGCAATGTCCATTCGCTGCGGCGGTGGTTCACGTTGACCTTCGCGATGGGTCTGACCTTCGTCCTCGGCCAGGGTTACGAATACCTCAACCTGATCCACGAGAACATCAAGATCAACACCGACGGGTACGGGTCGATGTTCTACCTGACCACCGGCTTCCACGGCCTCCACGTCACCGGCGGGCTGATCGCCTTCATCTTCATCATGATCCGCTCGACCATGGGCCGGTTCACCCCCGCCCAGGCCACCGCGGCCATCGTGGTGTCGTACTACTGGCACTTCGTCGACGTGGTGTGGGTGGCCCTGTTCGGCATGATCTATCTGCTGCAGTGACGGAGCGCGGCGTCCGTATCCCCGCCCCACGACATACCGGAACACCCAAAGGTGAGGCCATGACTTCTGACGAACCGGCCGCCACCGGCCAGCCGCGCCGGGCCCGACCGAGCTGGATGCGCGCCCGGCCGGTGCGCCGCAGCCGGGTGCGTCGTCGCGTTTTCGCCGCGCTCCGGCTGGTCGCCGCGCTGGTCTTCGTCGGGGGTATCTACACCGTCTTCGCGCCGGGCAGCCAGGCCCAGGACGTACCGATGCAGTCCACCACCGCCGAGTTGGGCCAGCGGCTGTTCGACCAGACCTGCGTCACCTGTCACGGCCCCCACGCCCAGGGCGTCAAGGGCCTCGGCCCGAGCCTGATCGGGGTCGGTTCGGCGGCCGTTGAGTTCCAGGTCGAGACCGGCCGGATGCCGGCCGCCCGGTCCCAGCAGGCCCAGGTCCAGCGCAAGCCACCGCAGCTCAGCGACGTGGAGGCCGTCCGGCTCGGCGCGTACATCCAGGAGCTGGGCGGCGGCCCCGAGCTGCCCTCCGGTGACCTGCGCAAGGGCGGCGACGTGGCGGCCGGTGGCGAGCTGTTCAGGGTCAACTGTTCGCAGTGCCACGCGTTCGGCGGGGGCGGCGGCGCGCTGTCCTCGGGCAAGTACGCGCCGGGGCTGAAGAAGTCGACCGACCGGGAGATCTACGCGGCCATGCTCAGCGGTCCGCAGAACATGCCGGTGTTCGGCGATACCCAGCTCACCCCGCAGGAGAAGAGCGACGTCATCGCGTACATCCAGTACCAGAAGCAGGACCAGGATCCGGGCGGGTTCGGCCTGGGACGCCTCGGCCCGGTACCGGAGGGTCTGGTGATCTTCCTGGTGGGCATGGTGCTGCTGGTGTTCACGACCCTCTGGATTGCGGGCAAGTCATGAGTACGCACACCGACGTCCCCTACGACGTCTCCAACCCCGAGCACACCCGATTCGACCTGGTTCGGGAGGGTGCCCGCCGCGACGGCGTGGAGATCGTGCACTACGCGCCGCGCTTCCCGGTGCCGGGGACCCGCGACGAGCGCCGGGTGGAAACGACGATCGCGCTGCTGCTCGGGCTGTCCGGTCTTGCTGGGCTGATCTTCGTGGTGGCCTACATCTGGTGGCCGTGGACGTACGAATCCGGCTCCACCATCAACAAGCTGTACACCCCGATCCT
>JAVHWE010000624.1:0-26040 GCA_032160285.1 Micromonosporaceae bacterium
CGCCGGGCCTGGGTCCAGGCCGCCAGCCGGGCCAGCTTCGCCCGCAGCACCACCGCCTGCAGACTGTCGAGCCGGCTGTTGAAGCCCACCACCTCGTGGGAGTACCGGCTCAGGCCACCGTGGTTGGCGAGGGTGCGGACCGCGACGGCGAGGCCGGCGTCGGCGGTCAGCACCGCGCCCGCGTCACCGTAGGCTCCCAGATTCTTGCCCGGGTAGAAGCTGGTCGCGGCGATGCCGACCGCACCCGGCGGGACGCCGTGCCGGCGGGCGCCCTGGCACTGCGCCGCGTCCTCGACGACGCGCACCCCGGTGCCGGCCAGCCCGGCCACCACCGCCTCCACCGGCGCGAGCTGGCCGTACAGGTGCACCGGGACGACCGCCGAGGTGGCTGCGGTCACGGCGGCCAGCGCGGCGTCGACGTCGATGAGGTAGGTGTCCGGGTAGCAGTCGACCAGGACCGGCCGGGCGCCGATCCGGGCGACCGCCTCCGCGGTGGCGACGAACGTGTTGGCGGGCAGGATCACCTGACCGCCGGCGGTGACGCCGGACGCGCGCAGGGCAAGCTCCAGGGCATCGGTACCGTTCGCCACGCCGACGCAGTGCGCCACCCCGGTGAACGCCGCGTACTCGGCCTCGAACGCGGCGACCTCGGGGCCGCCGACAAACGCGGTCTGCGCCATCACCCGGGCGAAGCCGGCCGCGACCGCCTCGGCGACCTCGTCATGGGCGGCCGCCAGGTCGACGAGCGGAATGGTGGTCATCGGTGGATGCTCCCCTGTTTCTCCGCAGAATGCACGGGTTCTCCGAGGTCACCGACGGGTTCTCCGGGGTCGGCGGCGGATTCCGCGGGGTCGGCGGCGCGGCGGAACCGGGCCGGGTTGCCCGCCCGCACCTGTCCGGGCGGGACGTCACGGATGACGACCGAGCCCATGCCCACCAGTGAACCGGCGCCGACGGTCAGCCCCTCGCGTACCATCGCGCCGGCGCCGATGTAGCAGCCGCGCTCCAGCCGGACGCCGCCGCCGAGGCGGGCGCCCGACGCGATCGTCACGAAGTCGCCGACCACGGTGTCATGGGTCAGCACCACCTGCGGCATCACCGCGACATGAGCCCCGACCTGTACGTCCACCGTCAGCACCGCCTGCGTCAGTACCACCGTGCCGGGCCCGACGACGCAGCCCGTCCCGACGTCGGCCGACGGATGCGTGATCGTCGCGTACCGGCCGGCCGGCAGTCCGAGCCGCCGCACGATCCGGGCCCGGCTGCCGTAGTCACCGGGGTTGCCGGTACAGACGACCACACCGACCGCCGGCAGGCCGGCCAACCTGTCCGTACCGCCGAGAACCGGTACCCCACCCAGACTGCGGCCGTGCAGCGTCGGGTCGTCGTCGAGGAACCCGAGCAGCCGCCAGCGATCGGCCAGCGCCCGGACCGTGGCCGCGGTCTCCCGCGCGAACCCGCCCGCTCCGACGATGACGAGATCCCGGGGGACCGGACGGGTCACGGCAGTGCCTTTCGCAGCACGTCCACCACGTACTCCTGCTCGTCGCGGGTCATGTCGTGGTAGATCGGCAGGATCAGCGAGTCGCGGGTGAGCCGCTCGGTGACCGGCAGCGGCGCCGACACCACCCCGGCGTAGGCCGGCTCCAGGTGCGCCGCCATGATGCCGCGACGCGCCGACACCCCGGCGGCGGCGAGTGCGGCCAGCACCGCGTCGCGTCCGCCGTGCTCCAGCAGGACCCAGAAGGACTGGACGTTGCCGGTGCCGTAGGCCGGATCGCCGACCGCGCGCACCCCGGGCAGCTCGCGCAGCAACGACCGGTACCCGTCGGCCAGCCGCCGCCGGCGCGCCACCAGCATGTCCAGTTTGGACAGTTGTACCAGCCCGACGGCGGCCTGGATGTCGGTCATCCGGTAGTTGAACCCGGTCTCCAGGTAACTCTCCAGGACCGGTTGGGCGCTGGCGTGCCGGTCGGCGGCCGAGACATTCATGCCGTGCTCGCGCAGCCGTCGCAGCCGCGCCGCCCACTCCGGATCGTCGGTGGTGAGCATGCCACCCTCGCCGGTCGTAATGATCTTGCGTGGGTGGAACGACCAGGCCGCCAGCAGCGCACCGGTACCGACCGGCCGGCCGCGTACCGTCGAACCGGCCGCACAGGCCGCGTCCTCCAGCAGCGCGACCCCCCAGCCAGCGCAGGCCCTTCGCAGCGCGTGGGTGTCCACTGGTACCCCGCCCTGGTGCACCGCGATGACCGCCTTCGTCCGCTCGGTGCGTACCGCGGCGACACTGGCCACCGTGACGTTGCCGGTGTCGGGGTCGACGTCGGCGAAGACCGGCGTGGCACCGACGTACCGGATCGCGTTGGCGGTGGCGATGAACGACAGCGACGGCGCCACGACCTCGTCGCCGGCACCGACCCCGAGCACGACCAGCGCCAGGTGCAGCGCGGTGGTACAGGAGCTGACCGCGACGCCGTGCCCGGCGCCCACCGCGGCGGCGAACGCCCGCTCGAACTCGGCGACCCGTGGACCCTGCGCCACCCAACCGGACCGGACCACGGCCGCGGCGGCCTGCGCCTCCTCCTCGCCGAGGACCGGCACGATGACCGGAATCCGGCGGCGCGCGGCGGACGCCGGTACCTGGGCGGCGGACGCCGGTGTTCGCGCGGCGGCGGTCATCGGCGGACCTCCGGTCGCGACGACCGCCACCAGTCGACCAGCCCGCGCAGGCCCTCGTGCAGCCCGATCTCGGCCTTGAACCCCAGTTTGGCGGCCACCGCGCGGGTATCGGCGAGGCGACGGGTCACGCCGTTGACCGACCGCGCCGGCCCGTACTCCGGGGTCAGCGTCGAGCCCATCACCTCGAGCAGCGCCGTGGCCAGGTCACCGAGGCTGGTCTCCGCCCCGCTGGCCACGTTGAACACCTCGTTGGTGACGCCCGACTCCGCCGCCAAAATGTTGGCCCGGGCGATGTCGGCGACGTGGACGAAGTCCATGGTCTGCAGGCCGTCGCCGAGGATCAGCGGCGGCGTCCCCGCCTCGATGCGCTCCATCCACCGGATCAACACCTCCGTGTACAGGCCGTGGATGTCCATCCGCGGCCCGTACACGTTGAAATAGCGCAGGGCGACGTAGTCCAGCCCGTACATGGCATGGAAGCTGCGCAGCATCCCCTCGTTGAATGCCTTCGCCGCGCCGTAGAACGTGTCGTTGTGGTACGGGTGGTGCCGTTCCGTGGTGGGAAACTCCTCGGCGAGGCCGTACACCGAGGCCGACGACGAGGCGATGACCTTCCGCACGCCGGCCTCGGCGGCCGCCTCGATCACGTTGAAGGTGCCGTCGACCAGCACCTCGTTGGCCAGCCGCGGCTCCTCGGCGCACTGGATGATGCGCAGGGCGGCGAGGTGGAAGACGACGTCGACCCCGGCCGTGGCGGCGCGTACCGTCGGCGCGTCGCGGATGTCACCGTCCACGATCCGGACCCGACCGGTACCCGCGACGCCGGCGAGGTTGTCCCGCCGGCCGCGGACGAAGTTGTCCAACACCACCACCTCGGCCGCGCCGTGGTCGACGAGCTGGTCGACCACGTGCGAGCCGATGGTGCCGGCGCCGCCGGTCACCAGGATGCGTCTGCCGTTGACCGTGCCGCCCACCGGGAGGTTCATCGCGCCACCGCCACGATCTCGCCGCGGTTGGCCAGGCTGCGCGAGGCGGCCTCCAGAATGCCGAGTACCCGCAGGCCGCAGCGGCCGTCGGTGACCGGTGCGCGGCCGGTTCCGATCGCTGCGGCGAACTCCTCGACCACCGCCCGGAGCGCCTCGCGCTCACCCAACGCGGGCGCGATCATGTCGCCGGACCGGTACGACACCAGCATGTCGCGGCGTTCGTCGTCGTCGAGCTCGCCGGAAAGGGCCAGGTCGACGCCCCGGTCGAACACCGATACCCGCTGGGTGGGGTTGAGATCGTCCCACACCAGGGTGCGTTTGGAACCGCCGATCATGGTAGTGCGGACCTTGGTCGGCGACAGCCAGTTGACGTGGATGTGTGCGATCGCCCCGGTACTCAGCTCCAGCGTCAGGTATGCCACACAGACCTGACCGGCGCCGATCGGATCGGCGCCGTGGGCGGCCACCGCCACCGGTGTCACGTCGTCGGGCAGGATGAAGTCCAGAATGGACAGATCGTGCGGTGCCAGGTCCCACATCACGTCGATGTCGCGCTGGACCAGCCCCAGATTGATCCGTACCGAGTCGATGTAGTGCAGCTCGCCCAGCTCACCGGAGGCGACGATGTCCCGGATCCGGGTGACCGCCGGGGTGTAGCAGTAGGTGTGGTCGCACATCAGCGTGAGTCCACGGTCGGCCGCCTCCTCGACCAGTCGGCGACCCTCGGCGTAGCTGGCCGCGAGCGGCTTCTCCACCAGTACGTGCTTGCCGGCGCGCAGGGCCGCCATCGCCACGTCGAGGTGGGTACCGGCCGGCGTGGCGACCGCGACCGCCGCCACCGTCTCGTCGGCCAGTACCGCGGCGTAGTCGTCGGTGGCCCGGACGGTCGAGTACCCGCCCAGCACACTCCGGGCCCGCCCGGGGTCGAGGTCGCACAGCCAACGCAGCCGGAACAAGGGCGAACCCTGAAAGTTCCGGACCAGGTTGGGACCCCAGTAGCCGGCGCCGATGACGGCGAGCCCGATCGGCTCACCGGCAGGTGGTGATGTCACGTGTCCTCTTTCCCGCGAGTGGGCGCTAGTAGGCGCCGGTCCCCTTGATCACGGCGGCCGCGGTCCTGAGCAGGATCCGGGCGTCCAGGGCCGGCGACCAGTTGTCGACGTAGCTGATGTCGAGGCGGATCGACTCCGCCCAGGACAGTTCCGACCGGCCGCTGACCTGCCAGAGTCCGGTGAGTCCGGGCTTGACCCGCAGCCGCCGCCACACCACGTCGTCGTAGCGGGCCACCTCCTGCGGCAGCGGTGGCCGCGGCCCCACCAACGACATGTCGCCGGTCAGTACGTTGATGAGCTGGGGCAGTTCGTCGAGGGAGTACCGACGCAGAAAGCCACCGACGCGGGTCACCCGCGGATCGCCTCGGATCTTGAAGAGCAGCCCGTCGCGCCGCTCGTTGAGGGGGGCCAGGTCGGCCAGGCGAGCCTCCGCGTCGGCCGCCATGGTGCGAAACTTCAGACAGACGAACTGCCTGCCGTCGCGCCCGATCCGGGGCTGGCGAAACAGCGCCGGCCCGCTGCTGGTGGCCCGGATGGCGGTGGCGATGACCGCCATCGCCGGGCCAACGAAGATCAACAGTGCGACCGCGGCGACCCGATCGAGCAGCTCCTTCGCCACCCGCTGGGGCCCGGTGAACACGGGCGGCCGCACATGCAGCATGGCCAGGCCCCCGGTGGGGCGTACCGCGATGCGTTCCTCGGCGATGCCCGCGAGTGCGGGCGCGACGAGCAGGTCGATTCCGACGTCGTGCAGGTCCCACCCGAGCCGGCGCAGCTGCGGGCTGTCCAGTTCGGGGCAGGACGAAACGATGACACAGTCGCAGCCGGCGGCCCTGGCGGTGCCGACCACATCGGTGAGGTCGCCGTACACCGGTACCGGCAGCGCGGCGACCTGGTCGTCGGTGGCGCCGTCGGCGAGGCAGGTCGCCACCACCCGCAGGCCATGCGACCGATCGTCGCCCAGACCCGACAGCAGACTGGCGACCGGGGTAGCGTGGCCCACCAGCAACGCCCGCCGCTGGCGGCCGTAGCGCCCCAACCACCTGGACAGCACGGACTGTCGCATTGCGACGGTGAGCATGGCGGCCAGTGGGACGCCGATGAGGATCAGGTCCATCAGCGCGGTGTACTGCAGGGCCAGGCAGGCCGACGCCAGGACGGCGACCAGACTGAACGCGGCGTGACCGACCCGACCGCGCATCTTCGCGGAGTGGTCGACCGTCCAGCGGTCGTACCCGTGGTGCACCGCGAGGGTGAGCACCCACACCGCCGGCATCACCACGATGAAGACGTTGCGGAGGATTGACGGCTGCCGCGCCACCGCGAAGCCACTGAGGTGGCCCCCGTAGACGACGGCGGCCGAGATCGTTGCCGCCAGAAGATCAACGACGATTGCGGCGTACCGGTACGGCCGTCCATGGCGTGACCTGCGGTTCCGTGTGGCAGCACGGGTGTCAATCTCCGCAGTCACGGATTCGAGGACGACCATCTCAAACTCCACAAGCCCGCATGACGGACCTGCCTCCCCTGAAGATGAAATGCGGATGAACAAGTTCACTCAATGCGGCCGCCCCGGATCCGGCGATCCGCGAAGACGTTTTGCAAGTTACCGGCCCGTCGGGTCGCCCGATAGGCGACGGACGGAAAACCGACCGGACCGCTGCTCAATGCAGCAGAACAGCCATTCGGTAACCCGGAGAGCCTTAGGCCAATCTTTAGTGCCTGACCTGCGGCGCGAGCGCTGAGTACAGGTCTACGCTGCCCGCCGTTCACCGGCAGCCTGCTAAGCGTTCAGCTACTGTTCACTTTCGGGTTCGACCAAATTCGTCCGACGTCGTCCGGAAGATTCAATTAAATGTTGAGTGGAAATGGAGCGTCGAGGCTCGATACTCGTGCCGTGATTAGCGTGGTAATCCCGGCCCATAATGAGAGCTGCGTCATAGGCCGATTACTAACTGGACTTTTGGCCGATGACCACTCAGACGAATTCCGGGTACTTGTCGTCGCCAATGGCTGCTCCGATGACACGGCCACGATAGCCGCCGCTTTCGGTCCTCGCGTTCGGGTCGTTTCAACCCCTATTGCGATGAAATCGCATGCGTTGCGCCTGAGCGACGAGCACGCCGAGCACTTTCCCCGCCTGTACGTCGACGCGGACGTCGAGCTGGATGCCGGAGCCGCCCGGGCGCTGGCAGCCGCCCTGGACGAGCCGGGGGTGCTAGCCGTCGCCCCGGCTCGGGTACACACACTGGACGGTCGTCCACTGCTGGTGCGCTGGTACTACGACATCTGGGAGCGCCTGCCGACGGTCCAACACGGACTGTTCGGGCGCGGTGTCTTCGCCGTGAGCGAAGCCGGCCACCGACGGCTCGCCGCGATGCCGGCCGCGATGAGCGACGACCTGATCGCCTCGGTCGCGTTCACCGATGACGAACGGCGGGTGGTGGCCCACGCCCGCGTCGTGGTCCATCCCCCGCGTACCCTCGCGTCGCTGGTCCGGACCCGCACCCGGGCCCTCACCGGTACGGTGCAGTTACAGCGACAGGCGCCCGCCGCCGTGGCCGGTGCCCGGACGACCGGGGCGGACCTGTTCGGGGTGGTACGCGCCCGGCCGGCGCTGGCCCCACGGATGGCCGTCTTCCTGGCGGTGACGGTGCTGAGCCGGCTTCGGGCCCGCCGCGCCGTCCGGTCCGGCGACTTCACCACCTGGCTGCGCGACGACAGCACCCGGGGCGCGCCAACCGGCGGCGCGGCCAACGGCGGGGCCGCCACCGCCGAGATCCCGACACAGCGCCGAGAACCGTCTGATGTGGACAGCCAGGTGGATCCGAGCGGATCGGGGTGACCCAACCCACATCGCATCCAGTGTCATCAACTGTCCTGAGGCTGGCGCGCCGGCCACCCGGACGGCAGCCTGTAACCCATGACCGCGCCGGCTCTCGATCTCCAGATGCTCGCCGACCCGGCGGTACGCGCCGATCCCTACCCGTTGCTGCACCGGCTTCGGGAGGCATCACCGCAGGTCGGAAAGGACGGCATGCTCGTGGTGACCGGCCGGCACTCCGACATCGCCGCGGCGCTGCGCCACCCGAACGCCAGCAGCCAACGGCGGCTCTCCCCGCTCATGCCGCCCGACTCGGTGGCATCGGCGCTGTCCTTCCTCTCGCTCGACCCGCCCGACCACACCCGGCTGCGCCGACTGGTGTCGGCGGCGTTCACCCCCCGGGTGGTCGCCGGCCTGCGGCCGCGGATCACCGCGCTGGTCGACGAGCTACTCGACCGGGTCGCCGCGGATGGCCGCCTCGACGTCGTCGCCGACCTCGCGTACCCGCTGCCGGTGCAGATCATCAGCGAACTGCTCGGCATACCGCCCGAAGACCACACGCAGTTCCGGGTCTGGTCGGAGGTCCTCGCCCGGGCACTGGACCCGCAACTGGTCGATCCGGACCCGACCCTGTTGGCCGCGGCCGGTGCCGCCCGGGCGGAGTTCGACCGGTACCTCACCACCTTGATCGAAGCCCGCCGCACACATCCCCGCGACGACCTGCTGTCATTGCTGATCAGCGCCGAGTCGGCGGGCGACAGGCTGACCGTGGATGAGCTGCTGGGCACCTGCGTCCTGCTGATCGTGGCCGGGCACGAGACCACCACGAACCTGATCGGCAACGCCATCCTCGCCCTGCTACGCCACCCCGACCAGCTCGACGCCTTGCGGGCGCGGCCGGCGCTGGTCGACGGCTGCGTCGAGGAGACGCTGCGCTATGACACACCGGTGCAGCTCACCAGCCGGATGGCGGCCGGGCCACTGCCGGTGGGCGACGCCGTCGTCCCGGCCGGTGGCCTCGCCATGCTGCTGATCGCCGCCGCCAACCGCGATCCGGCGGTCTTCGACCGGCCGGACCGGTTCGACATCACCCGGCCGTCCGGCGGGCATCTCGCATTCGCGGCTGGCATTCATTTCTGCCTCGGTGCCGGGCTGGCACGGCTGGAGGCGGCCGTCGCGCTCGACGCATTCGCCCGCCGCGTGGTGCGGCCGCGCCTGGCCAGCCCGACGATCGAGTACAAGGCGAACATCACCCTACGTGGGGCTGCGCGCCTGAATGTCCGGTTCGACGGCGTGACGCCGACCCGCTGACGGACGCCACCGGCTGCTTGTCAGCCGCGCCCGGGTAGCGCGTCGGGCGGGCAGCGCCCGGGCCGTTTCGGGTGCGCAGCGGGTAGGTTGCCGCTCGGGTAACCCCCTCAGTCCCTCCCGGCAGCGGCCGATCGGTCAGGTGCCGGGCGATCGCCACCCCAGGGACCGGACTCGTGTCTGGAGTCCACGACCAGAGCCCGGCCGCCGTCATGCCACCTCTCGAAGGGCTCTCATCCGTGACTCGACTGGTCCGCCGTGTTGTCGCCACCGCGCTGCTCGCCACCGCGTTCGGCACCACCCTCGCCACCGCCACCCCGGCCGGTGCCGCCACGAGCACCGTCACGACCCGTGAAGACCAGGTCAGCACGCTGATCAACCAGCAGCGTGCGAGCCACAACTGCGGTCCGCTGACCACCGACACGAAGCTGCGCACGGTCGCCCGCGCGCACAGCGCGGACATGGTCGCGCGCAACTACTTCAGCCACACGTCGCCCGACGGGGTCACCTTCGCGGTACGGATCCGCAGCACCGGGTACACACTGGCCTACGCCGAGAACATCGCCTGGGGCTATCGCAGTGCGGCCGACGTGGTCGACGGCTGGATGAACAGCCCCGGTCACCGCCGCAACATCCTCAACTGCGCCTACAACCGCGCCGGCCTCGGCGTCGCATACGGATCCGACGGTTCGCCGTACTACACCCAGGACTTCGCCCGCGCCTGACCCGCCGCAGCGCACATCGCGCCGATCGAGAAGCTCTACGTGTACCCACGTACAGCTCGCCCCGATCGGCGCGATTGCCTGTTCGGAGCCGGGCAGACGCGTTGCGGCCCGGACGGCCCGGCCTAGAACACGCGCAGGCCCATCGCGTTGAGCGCCTCGGTGACCGGCTGGAAGAACGTGACACCGCCGGCGGTGCAGTTGCCGCTGCCACCGGAGGTGATGCCGTACGCGACGGTGCCGGAGAACAGCGGACCACCGCTGTCACCGCCTTCGGCGCAGACGGTGGTACGGATCATCCCGGTGACGCTGCCCTCGGCGTAGTTGACGGTGGCGTTCAGCGCGGTGACGAGACCCGAGTGCAGGCCCGTCGTGCTCCCGCGACGGGTCACCGTCTCGTTGACGACGGGCGTACCGGACGTCGTGATGTCCTGCGTGCCGACGAAGCCGGGGTGCGCGATGGTGCCGGTGTACTGCATGATCGCGAAGTCGTTCCCGGGGAAGCTACTGGTCACCGTGGTGGCGAGACCCACGGTGTGCGCCCCGTCCGCGAACCACACCGCCGCCGCGTTGCCACAGTGGCCCGCGGTGATGAAGAAGTCCCCGGCCGCGCCGCGGGCATTGAACCCGAGCGAGCAGCGGAACTGGCCGCCGAAGATGGCGTCGCCACCGGAGATCCGCGGACTGAACGCGCCGGGGACGCTCTCGACCCGCACGGCGTCGCCCATACCGGTCACGACGGAGGTGAGCCGCTGGCGCTGGGCAGCCGTGACGGTGCTGTCGACCGAGACCACGACCTGGTTGGTCATCGGGTCGACCGCCCACGCGGTACCGGGGATGCGGGCGGCGCTGTTGAGCGTCGAGGTGACGCTGGCGAGCTGGGTTGAGCTGTGCTTGACCATCCTCGGGACAGCGCCGGACGCGCGTACCGTATCGGCGGCCGCGGCGTCGGTGACGGTGACGACCATCGTTCCGCTCGCGTCAACGTAGGTGCCGGCCGACCGGGCGCCCAGCTTGGTCGACAGGCTGGTGGCGGCGTCGGAATTGGCGAGCGTCATGGGGGCGACGGTCGACGCCCGGGCGAACGCCGGGACGAACAGCGCGCCGACCGCGAGTCCGCCTGCCGCCACCGCCATGGCGACGTGTCGGACCGAGAGCTTGGTGGTTCTCACGCTGACCTCCGGGGTGAGGGGGCGGCCGACGCCGGTACGGACATTGACCGGACGAAACATTCGTCGACGACCGTACGTCGCGGGAGGGACTTTGCCATCGGCCTCAGGCACACATAATGTTCAATTAAATCGACACCGGCGACGAAGGGTGCGGCGAGGGTATCGCCGCCCAGTTGACCGCGCCGTCTCGGCTAGAGTGCGCCAACGCAGCGGGCGACCTCCTCGGCGATCGCCCGTTCCTCGTCGGTCGGCACCACACACACCGCGACCGGGGTACCCGGTGGTGAGATCACCCGCTCGCCGTCGCCGGTCGCGTTGCGGTCGGCGTCAACGTCGATACCGAGACCGGCCAGGCCGGCCAGGGTCTGGCGGCGCACCGGCGCGCTGTGCTCGCCCACCCCGGCGGTGAAGACCACGGCGTCCACCCGGCCGAGGACCGCGAGGTACGCCCCGACGTACTTGCGCAGCCGGTGGCAGTACACGTTCAGGGCGAGCCGAGCGTCCGGATCGCCTTCGTCGGCGCGGCGCGAGATGACCCGCATGTCGTTGTCGCCGCACAGCCCACGCAGCCCGCCGCGGTGGGTGTAGAGCGCATCGATGTCGGCGAGCTCCATGCCGGCGTCGCGGCCCAGCAGGACGGCGATGGCCGGATCGATGTCGCCGGTCCGGGTGCCCATGACCAGGCCCTCCTGCGGGGTCATCCCCATCGAGGTCTCGACGCTGCGGCCGCCCTCGATCGCGGCGGCGCTCGCCCCGTTACCCAGGTGCAGCACGATCATGTTGAGGTCGGCGAGCGGGCGCCCGAGCAGCGCCGCGGTGCGACGCGACACATAGGCGTACGAGGTGCCGTGGAAACCGTACCGGCGGATCCCGTGGCGCCGCGCCACCGTCCGGTCCAGCGCGTACGTGGCCGCGGCGGCCGGGAGGGTGGCGTGGAACGCGGTGTCGAAGACGGCGATGTGCGGCACGTCGGGTCGCAGCCGGCGGGCCAGCTCGATCCCGGCGAGGTTGGCCGGATTGTGCAGCGGGGCCAACGGGATCAGGTCCCGGATCGCGGCGACCACCCCATCGTCGACCAGGCACGGTCCGGTGAACCGGCCTCCGCCGTGCACGATGCGGTGACCGATGCCGGCAAGCGGCAGCGCGGCCAGGTCGAGCTCCGCGGCCATCTGCCCGAGCGCGGCCTCCTGATCCGGTACGGGCGAACCGGGCTCGCCGATGTGGTCGGCAAGCCCGGACGTCACCACCGTCAGGTCCGGTGCGAACAGCCGGTACTTCAACGACGACGAGCCGCTGTTGAGGACGAGTATCCCCGTCATGAGGCCGTCCGGGTCGCGGTGGCCGTGCGCCGGGCGGCCCGGCACGTGTTGTTGCCAGTGTTGAGGTCGGGGAGGATGAGCACCGCGACGACGAGCGCGACCACGGACTTTGCGGCCACCGGTGCCGGACCGAGAAGGTACCTACCATGCGCCACGCGGCTTACCGTACGGTGCCCGTCCGGCGCTGTCGTGAGCCTGGCCGGTCGGCCGCTCCGGCTACCTCGATAGCGGACATGAGTAGTCGCCCAACCACGTAAAGTAATGTCATGGCCAACGAACGCAGCGAACCGGCCGGCGGGCGCACCATCCTCGCCGTCGACGATGAGGCCGACCTGCTCGAGGCGGTACGCCGCATCCTCAGCCGCCTGGGGCATCGGGTGATCGCGGCCGGCGGCCCGGCCCAGGCCATGGAGCTGCGGATGGGCCACTCCGGAGACATCGATCTGCTGCTCACCGACGTCCGGATGCCCGGGGGCACCGGCACCGACCTGGCCCACCAGCTCTGCCAGCTACAGCCGGGCCTGCCGGTACTGTTCATGTCCGGGCTCTACGACATCCCCGGCACCGAGCTTTCGGGCCCGGTTCAGGTCGTGGCCAAGCCGTTCACCCCGACCAGCCTCGCCGAGGCTGTCGATCACGCACTGTTGGCGAAGGCCGGTCACTGACCGGTACGTGCTGGTTACGCGCGATCGAGGTTCCCGTCGCGGACACGATCGAGAAGGTCCGCCCACACGCCCGGGGCGAGTCGCAGCGCACCGGTACCGGGACTCTTCGAATCGCGTACGAGCACCTCGTCGTCGGTGATCATCATTTCGAGGCAGTCCCCGCCGATACAGCGGCTGGCCCGGTGCCAGGCGCGCGTAGTTTCGCGACTGTTATCCATATTTAGCCCCTCTTATCGTTATTTACCCTATAGCATACGGTACCCGCGCCGGACTCACGCGGAGGCCGTAACGCGGGCCGCCCTACCCGGGCGCCTAGTCGGTGCGGAATGCGACGTAGCATCTAGCCACAGGTCAATCCCCCGCACGACTTGCGCCCGTTCCGCGGAGGCCCGAGACAGCGTGTCTGACGAGAAGCAAGCGACGGCGACATCGCAGAATCCCGTCGTCGGTCGCCGCAAGTTGCGGGCCGCGCTACGCCGGGCGCGCGAAGCGACCGGCCGTACCCAGGACCAGGTCGCCGACGCGATGGAGTGGTCGCTGTCCAAGGTGATCCGGATCGAAAGCGGATCGGTGGGCATCTCCGCCAATGACATGAAGGCCCTCCTGCAGCTGTACCGCATCGTTGAGCCGGAGCGGGTGGCCAATCTGGTCGACCTCGCCCGCGCGTCGCGGCAGCGGCCGTGGTGGACCGCGCACCGCGAGCTGTTGAACGAGGTGTACATCCATTTCCTCGGGTTGGAGGCCGGCGCCACCCGCATCCAGATGTTCCAGATGGCGGCGGTGCCGGGCCTGTTCCAGACCGAGGCGTACGCCCGGACCACGTCCAACGACTTCTGGGTCGGCAATCAGCCGTCGCCGGCCGAGACCGACGAGCGGGTGACCGTCCGGCTGACCCGCCAGCGGGAGATCCTCGACCGCCCTGACCCGGCGGAGTTGACCGCGGTCATCGACGAGGCGGTCCTCCACCATGTCGTCGGCGACGTGGCAGCCATGCGGCAGCAACTCGCCCGACTGGAGGAACTCGGTCGCCGGCCGACCATCTCGATCCAGGTGTTGCCGTTCACCGCCGGCGTATCGCCGTACCTGAGCTCGTTCGTCATCCTCGGATTCCCGGATGCCGAGGATACCGACGTGGTCTACCTCGAACATGCGCTCGCCCAGGTGGTCATCGAAGACCCCCGGCAGATGGACTCCTACCAGCTCGCGTTCAAGCGGCTGCGGGACCGGGCGCTGCCGGCCGACGAGTCGGTCGAGCTCATCCGTCGGGTCGCCGCCGGCCTGCGCTGACACCGAGGCGGGGCGCACGCGGTTCTTTCCGAAGTCGACGATCGGGCCGTAGATTACGTTCTGCTATCTACTTTGGACAGCAAGTAATCATTATCTTTAACCCATCACTGCGCTTATGGGACACATCGGAAGCCAGGCACTTCCCGTTTTTTCAAGATCACGTTAAGTTGGTTTGGGCTTACTCGGGAGTCCGCCGCCCACCCTGGGCGGCGCTGAGAAAGCACCGCCGAATCGCGCTCGATCGGCTGCCGCATCCACCGGCAGTCGGGAGTGAACCGGGGATCCAACCGGCGGCCATCGTCTGGCCGCCATGGGGTGAATCCGCGCCCGTCGCGGTAGGGCCACCTTCTTCCGGCCCGAACCCGTCAGCTAACTCGGTAGGCGGTCAGGAAGAAGAAGGGTGTTCCGTGCCTGCTTTACCCCGGCTACTGCGTGTCATGCTCTACGGCGCGATAGCGGTAGCCGTCGTCGCCCCTGCGGCGGCGGCCAACGCCGCTCCCTCCGCCAAGGACCTCCAGCAACAGGTTGACCAGGCCAATGCCAACTTCGAGAAGATCGTCGAGCAGTACAACGGTGTCGGCGAACGACTGAAGGCAACCCAGGCCGAGGCCGACGCGCTCACCGCCAAGATGGCGCCGCTGCAGTCCCAGATGGACGCGGCGTACGCCAGTGTCGGTGAGATCGCGGTGCGCGCCTACAAGGGCGGCGCGATGACGCCGATGGCCGCGCTGCTTTCCGGCAGCCCGTCCGCTGGTCTCATCGACGAACTCACCTCACTCGATCACCTCGCCCGCGTCCGACAGGCGGACATCGACGCCTTCACCCGTACCAAGACGCAGTTCGACGACCAGCGCAAAGCGTTGGAGAACCTCCTCAACACCGAGCGGACCGACCAAAAGAATCTGGCCGACCAGAAGGCGAAGATCGAAGCTGATCTTGTCAATCTGACGGCCCTGCAGAAGAAGGCGGCCGCCGCGACCGGGTCGTCGGGGACGTCCGGTAGCGGTACCTCGAAGGCGCCACCGGCCGCGCCCAACATCGGTGGGGGTGCCGGCACGGCCGTGCGGTTCGCCTACGGTGCGCTCGGCAAGCCGTACGTCTTCGCGGCCGCAGGCCCGAGTAGCTTCGACTGCTCCGGCCTGACCATGGCCGCGTGGCGGGCCGCGGGACGGTCCCTGCCGCACAACGCCGCGATGCAATGGAGCGCGGTAGCCCACATCTCCAGCAGCCAGCTGCAGCCGGGCGACCTTGTCTTCTACTCCGGCCTCAGCCACGTGGCGATCTATATCGGAAGCGGCAGCGTGATCCACGCGCCGCATACGGGCACGGTCGTGCAGGTCGCCAGCGTCAACATGATGACGCCGTACGGCTACGGCCGGGTGAGGTAGACCGCGGATCGCGACGGGCTGGACAACTCCGGCCCGTCGCGATCATGCTGGCCCGGTGAGCTGGGATCCGGCGCAGTACGAGCTGTTCGCCGCCGAGCGGGCCCGCCCGTTCCACGACCTGGTGGCGCAGGTCCCCACCGCCGACCCCGCCCGCGTCGTGGACCTCGGCTGTGGCCCGGGCACGGCGACCGCGACCCTCGCCGACCGCTGGCCGGCCGCCCACGTGTACGGCCTGGATTCGTCACCGGAGATGATCGCGGCGGCCGACCGCCTCACCCGACCCGGTCGGCTGGAGTTCGGCCTCGCCGACATCGTCGGCTGGCGCCCCGATCCCGCCAGCATCGACGTGATCGTCTCCAACGCCGCGCTGCAGTGGGTGTCCAATCATCTGGCCGCGCTGCCCGGCTGGGCGGACGCACTGCGGCCCGGGGGCACGTTGGCGGTACAGGTACCGGTGTCGAACAGTCTCGACGCGATGACGGCGTTCCGGACGACCGCCACCTCGCCGAGGTGGGTCGACCGGCTCGGGGCGGTCGCGGCCGGAATCGGGCCACAGAGCATCACTCCGGTCCGGCCACTGGCCGACTACCTCGACGTGCTCGCCGGTTCCGGTCTCGGGGTGAATGCCTGGGAGACGACCTACCTGCACGTACTGGCGGGCACCGATCCGGTACTGGAATGGTTCGCCGGCACCGGACTCCGGCCGTACCTCGCCGCGCTGGCCGCCGACCCGGACGCGTCGGCGCGGTTCCGTACCGAGGTGGCGGAGCGGCTGCGGGTGGCGTACCCACGGCGTGACTACGGTACGGTCCTGCCGTTCCGGCGCCTGTTCGTGGTCGCGAGCCGCCCGTGAACGGGTGATGCCGCCCGGTCAGAAACCGGGCGGCATCGAAAACGAACGTCAGGCGGCCTGCATGCCCTCGGCCCGGGCCAGCTCCCGCAGCCGGCCGAGCGCCTGGATCTCCAACTGGCGGATCCGCTCCCGGGACAGCGAGAACCGCGACGCGACCTCCGTCAACGAATGTTCCCGCCCGTCCTCCAGGCCGTACCGCGCCCGCATGATGCCGGCCGACCGGTCATCGAGGTGGTTGAGCAGGGCCTCGATGCGCTGCCGTTCGAGCGCGGCGAGAACCAGGTCCTCCGGCGACGGAGCATCCGAGTCGGCGACCAGGTCCCCGAGCTTGGTGTCACCGTCGTCGCCGACCGGCGTATCGAGCGACACCGTGTCCTGCGACCAGCGCCTCAGCTCATTGACCCGCTCGACCGGCACCCCCAGCGCCTTCGCCAACTGCTCCGGCTCGGGGTCGTTGCCCAGCTCGCGGGTGAGCTGACGGGCCACGCTGCGCATCCTGTTCACGTCCTCCACCAGGTGGACCGGCAGTCGCACGGTGCGCTCCTGCTGAGCGATCGCCCGGCTGATCGCCTGGCGGATCCACCACGTCGCGTAGGTCGAGAACTTGTATCCGCGCACATAGTCAAACTTTTCAACGGCCCGGACCAGGCCGGTGTTGCCCTCCTGGATCAGGTCCAGCATCGGCATTCCGGAGCGCACGTACCGACGTGCGATCGATACCACCAACCGCAGGTTCGCCCGGATGAACCGGTCCTTCGCCCGCTCGCCCTCGGATACCAGCTTTTCCAGCTCCGCCCGGTTCGCGTCGCTCGTCGTCGGATCCCCGGATTCGAGCAGGTGCTCCGCGTACAGCCCGGCCTCAATGGCCTTGGCGAGTACGACCTCCTGCGCGGCGTCGAGAAGGGGCGTCCGGGAGATCTCGTGCAGATATACACCGACCAGGTCGCGTTCCTCGGCGACCTCGCCGGTCCGCATCGCGGTCATGTTCTCCACTTCGGGCCTCCCCGCCGTCTTGTCGCGTTCCCGCACCGCCCACCTTCAAACCGGACGATTGCCGGGCACCGCTTCCCTTCACAACAGGACGTTCCGGCGATTGATTCCGATCCACCCGGCCGGCCGGCGTACCGACCGCTGAGATGTACACCACTTACCAAAACGCATCCGATGGTTGCCGGGTTCATCTGGATGCAAGGACTTCGTAGTCGCCGGGGGCTTGGATGGGCGCCACGAAGGGCGAGCCGGTCTGCTTCCGGCGGTTGTCCGGCGCTGGGTCCCGGCGGCACGACGCGCCACAGTAGGAGAATTCCCCGCCGGACGCGACCGAAACCGGATCAGCCGATACGGGTATGCCACGCCGCGAGGATCGCGGCCTCATCGGCCGCCCGGAGGCCGTCGCCGTCGCCCGGTGCGGTAGGCCGGTCGGCAAGCCAGGTCAGGGTGTCCCGGGCGGTATCGGCGACATCGCGGGTACGCATACCGGTTGCCAGCGACGCCGCGACGTCGCGGGTGAGGAAGCCGGCGTACGCGGGCAACGGCAGCCACAACGGCAGCGAGCGGACACCCGCCCACGGCCGTACCCCCCACGCCAGCAGAAATTCCTGGTCAACCCAGCTCAGCTCGGGCCCGTCACGGCCGACACCGGCCGCCACCCGGTGCAGGAAGTGCTCAAACGACACCGGCGTGCCGGCACCGTTGAACGTACCGGCGACACCGGCGTCCGCCAGGTCGATCAACCACGCGGCCAGGTCCCGGACGTCGACGTACTGGACCCGGTCGGCCGGGGTGCCGGGCGCCAGTACCTCGCCGCCGCGAACGAGCCGCGACACCCAGTACCCGAAGCGGTTGGTCGTGTCGTACGGTCCGATGATCAGTCCAGCGCGGCAGACGGCGACGCGATCGGGGCCGAAGGCACCGATCGCCGCCTGCTCGCAGGCGACCTTGCACGGTCCGTAGTTGCCCCGGTCGTTGCCGCTCGGGTCGTCCTGCTCCGGGGTCGCGGGGGCGTACACCGCCACACCGGTCACGCCCTGACCCGGCGTGCCGTTGTCGGTGTAGACGGAGGCGCTGGAGACGTACACGGCGTGGCCAATCCGGGGCGCCAGCGCCGCGACCGCCCGGCGGACGTGGCTCGGCCGGCTGGACACGTCGACCAGCGCGTCGAACTCCAACCCGTCCAGTACGTCGAGGCCGTCCGGCCGGTCGCGATCGACATAGCGGAAGGTGGCACCGGCTTCGGGCGCCCCGGTGACCCCGCGCGCAGCGCAGGTCACCTCGTGCCCGGCGGCCACCGCCAGCCGGACCACCGTGCGGCCGACGAACGCCGTCCCCCCGAGTACGAGCAGGCGCATGGTAACCGCCCGTCAGGCGCGGTGCACAGGGTGCAGGCGACGGCGCGATCGCACCCTCGCGTACCAGGCCACCAGCAGCCCGAAGATGCCGACGACGACGGCCGGCACCAGGGCCGCGACGAACCGTCCGTCGGCCGTCGGCCCGTTGCCCGTGCCGCCCGCACCGGCGGCGCCGTCGGCCGAGCCGGCCAGCGGGTCGTAGGAGTACACCCGGACCCAGTCAACCTGGAAGTCGGCCGGCAACGGGGTCGCCCGGTCCGGTACCCCGGTGAGCTTGTCCCCCGTGCTCACGGCGAAGCCGATCCACTTGGGCTGCGACGACACGTGGGTATCGGTCATCCGCGGCACGCCGTCGATCAGCACCCGGAAGAACGTCGGCGTCCATTCGATCGTGTACGTGTGGAAGTCGCCACTGTAGTCGCCGGGGACGATCACCTGTGTCGTACCCGCGCCGTACTGATTGGTCAGGTAGGCCTTGCCGGCACCGGGTCGGGACAGGATCTCCACCAGGGTGGCGTCCTTGTCGTGACCGGCCTCGGCGGGCCACAGCGTCACGAACGAATCGATACCCACCCCGACCGGTGGACGGGCGCGGAACTCGTACCGGCCGTACGTCTGAACCAGTCCGCGGCAGCCAAGGCCCCCGGACGTGAACGGCCGGCCGGCGACCTCGCGCCGCCGCATGCTCAGGTGCAGCACGCCGGCGGAGACGCCGACCTCGTCGGGGCGGAAGTAACTGGCCGTCACGCCGCCCTGGGGACCGTCGTAGGGAACGCATCCGGCCGGCAGGTCGCCGCCGGAGAAGTCGGTCGCGAACTCCGGCCGCCAGCCGGCCGGTTCGGCTCCAGGCGGCCGTGGCCGGGCCGGCAACGCCACCGCCCGTTCGGCCGCGACCGGCTGGGTGGAGGCGGGCTGGGCGTCGGCCGGGCGGGCCGTTACCGGCTGGGCCAGCAGCGCGAGGGCAGCGGCGCTCATCGCGGTGCGCGTCGTCAGGGACCGCATCGGTTGCCTCCCTCCGCGCACGTTCTCAGCACCCTTGTGGACGCGGTCGGGATACGATCCGTACCGGTCGCAGTTTCACGCACACGCTCGGTGTACCGCAGCGGTGCTTGCGAACCTACCCGATAACGCGGGAACTGACCCGCAGGGGTCGCGGCGAGGGTGCCCGCGCCGCGAAAATGACGACGGCACACACGCAGCCGACGCATCCACCGCGACCACCGCGGGCTGGCGAACGGGGAACAGGCCATGCAGACACTCCACTCATGTCGGACACTGAGAGCGACGCGGCTCATCGCCGTGCCCGCGGTCGCCGCCCTGGTGTGCGGACTGTTGCCGCTAGGCCCGACCACGCCGGCCGCCGCCAGCGGCACGGCCGCCGGGGCCGGTGCCGCCCGCGCCGCTGCCACCGGCAGCGCCACCGGTCACCTGATCGCGTTCAACGACTTCCACGGCAACATCGACCCGCCGACCGGCGGTAGTGGCCTGGTCAACGGCGATCCGGCGGGCGGGATCGAGTACCTCGCGACCTATGTGAAGCGGCTACGGGCCGACGCGCTGCGCCAGACCCGCGATGTGTACACGGTCGCGGCCGGTGACCTGGTCGGCGCCTCGCCGCTGGTGAGCGCCGCGTTCCACGACGAGCCGACGATCGAGGAGATGAACGCGCTCGGCCTGCAGATCAGTTCGGTCGGCAACCACGAGTTCGACGAGGGCACCGACGAACTGAAGCGGTTGCAGCGCGGCGGCTGTCATCCGACCGACGGGTGCGCCGACGGCGACGGGTTCGCCGGCGCGGCCTTCCATTACCTGGCCGCCAACGTCACCGACAACCGGACCGGCCTGCCGATGCTGGCACCACTCGACATCCGCCTCGTCGGCGGCGTGCCGGTCGCCTTCGTCGGGATGACGCTGGAGGGTACGGCGGGCATCGTCAACCCGGCCGGTGTGCGGACGGTGACCTTCCACAACGAGGTGACCACCGCGAACCGGTACGCCGATCTGCTCGGTCGGATCGGAATCCACGCCATGGTCCTGCTCCTGCACCAGGGTGGCAGCCAGCAGCCCGCGCCGTCCGCCGTCCTCGACGTCTCCGGCTGCGCGAACTTCAGCGGCGACATCACCGGCATCGTGGCGGGACTGCGGCCCGAGTACGGCATCGTGGTGTCCGGACACACCCACCGGCCCTACGTGTGCGGGCTGCCCAACTCGTCGGGCGCGAACTCTCTGGTGACCAGCGCCGGCTCGTTCGGCACCATGGTCACCGACGTGTCGTTCACCGTCGACCGGCGTACCCGCCGGATCGCGTCGGCCACCGCGCGCAACCAGGTCGTGCTCAACGGCGTCCGCAACGACGCCGGTGGCTGGCAGCGCGACGCGAACGGAAGCTTCGTCCGCAACCCGGAACTGGTCGACCAGCCGGCGAAGGCGATCGCGGACAAGTACCGGACGGCGGTCGCGCCGCTGGCCAACCGGGTCGTCGGGAGCATCACCGCCGACATCTCCAACGTCGCCGACGCGGCCGGCGAGAGTCCACTCGGTGACGTCATCGCCGACGGCATGCTCGCGTACACCCGGGCCGCGCAGGCCCGGATCGCGCTGATGAACCCGGGCGGCATCCGGGCGTCGCTCACCCACGACGCTTCGCCCGGCGGCGAAGCCCCCGGGCAGGTCACGTACGGCGAGTGCTTCACCGTCCAGCCGTTCAACAACCTGGTGGTCACGCTGAGCTACACCGGCGCCCAGCTCAAGGAGGCACTGGAGGAGCAGTTCAGCGGCTACGCCGGCCAAACTTCCACCAAGTTCCTCCAGGTGTCGGCCGGATTCGGCGTCACCTACGACGCCACCAGGCCGCTGGGCCAACGGATCACCGCGATCACGCTCGACGGCCAACCGATCGACCCGGGCGCGACGTACCGGGTGGCGATGAACGATTTTCTCGCGAATGGCGGCGACGGGTTCCGCGGACTCACGGTGGGTACCGAGCGGGTCACCGCGCCCGGGTTCGACGTCGACGCGCTGGTCGCGTACCTCGGAACCGGGCCCATCGCACCCGGGCCGCAGAACCGCATCACCAGGACCGGCTGACGGCCTGCGGGAGGACAGGTTGACGGTGTGCGGCCCGGGAAATCCGCGCGACATACCCTCCGTGGCAAGGCTTTGACTCAGCGAAACGCTGATCCGACTGGCCGGCGGGACCGTTTCCCTCCCGCCGCACCAGCCCGTATGCTCGCAACGCTTTGCTTGGACGGCGGTGGGGAGGGAGTTTGCGTGGGGCGGCCGAACCGGATCCCGGACCATGGCGAGGTGGACCGGCCGACCGTTGAGCGCGTTCACCACCAACCCTTCGACAGCCGTACCCCTTCGCGGCGGATCGGGAGTTCGCCCGGCAGGAACTCGACGCCGTGCGCGACCTGACCAGCCATCCATCGCGCTGGCGCACGGAGGCCGGCTACGGCGATGCGTGGTCCAGGGAGTAGGACAGCAGGCGATGCGGGCCTCCAAACCAGAGCCGGGTGACCGCGCCCGATCCACTCCGAACCCGGAGCGGATCGCACGGGCGTGGGCGCGCGCGGTGTCCGGCACCAGCTACATCCCGATGAGCCGACGGGAGCTGCACGCCCACCTGACCGACCTTTCCGGCCGGCTCATCGCCGCGCTCACCGCGGAGACGTTCGACCCCGCCGTCGGCTACGAGGTGGGCGCCGCGCTGGTGACCGCCCACTTCACCCGGCCGGCTTCGCTGGACCGGACCCTGTGCATGCTGCCCGGCCAGCTGCGCGGCGTCGGCGACCCGGCCCGCCGGTCGGCGTTGCACGGCGCGCTCGCCGCCGGGTACGCCCACGCGCTGCGCGAGCGCACCCTCGCCGAGCAGGAGGAGATCAGTGCCGCCGCGCTGCTCGCCCGTGCCGACGCCGAGGCGGCCCGCTGGGCCAGCGAGGCACGCTTCCAGGCCCTTTTCGCCGGTGCCGTGATCGGGATCGCGATCGCCGACATCGACGGCACCATCATCGACGTCAACAAAACAATCTGCGACATGCTCGGGTACACCCCGGCGGAGCTTCGCCGGCTCGGCGTGGACGAGTTCATCGAACCGGACGCGCCAGCCGGCGTCCGGGAGGCGTACCGGGACATGGTGCGTGGCAATCGCGAGCATTTCCGGCTGGAGAAGCCGTACTACACCAAGGAGGGCCAGGCGGTCTGGACCGACCTGGTGGTGTCGCTGATCCGCAGTCCGGACGGGCAGCCACAGTACGTGGTGGCGATGGTCGAGGACATCACCGAGCGGCACGTCCTGCAGACCCGGCTCCGCCACCAGGCGCTGCACGATCCGCTCACCCAGCTGCCCAACCGGACGCTCTTCTTCGAGCGGCTCGGCGAGGTCCTCGATGACGCCGACGAGAACGCCCGGGTCGGCGTCTGCTACCTGGACGTCGACGGATTCAAGATGATCAACGATACGCTCGGCCACGACATGGGCGATTACCTGCTGCTGGCGGTCGCCCGCCGGCTGCACGGATCGGTCTCCGGGCCGGGCCAGCTCGTGGCCCGGATGGGCGGCGACGAGTTCGTCGTCCTGGTCGAACGCTCGGTCGGCCCCGACCAGCTGATCCACATCGCCGAGGCGGCGCTGGCCGCGGTCCGCGCACCGGTCCAGCTCGGCGCCCACGAGATCACCGTGTCGGCGAGCGTCGGCGTGGTCGAACGCGCGGCACACACCACCAGCGGTACCGAGCTGATGAAGGCCGCCGACACCACGCTGCAATGGGCCAAACGCGATGGAAAGAACCGGTGGGCGCTGTTCGACGCCGACCGGCACGCGCACGAGGTGACCAAGTTCGAGCTGTCGGCAAGCCTGCCGGCGGCGCTGGAGCGCGGCGAGTTCCTCGTCGAGTACCAGCCGCTGGTGCGCCTGGACGACGAAACCGTGATGGGCGTCGAGGCGCTGGTCCGCTGGCGGCATCCGAAGCTCGGGCTGCTCGGCCCGGACCGGTTCATCGAGATCACCGAGGAGACCGGCCTCATCGTCCCACTCGGACAGTGGGTACTCACCCAGGCGTGCCGGCAGGCGGCGGCGTGGAACCGGGCGTACCCGGAGATCAACCTGACGATGAGCGTCAACCTGGCCGTCCGTCAGATTCGGGATCCGGCGATCGTCGGCGAGGTCAGCGTGATCCTGGCCGACACCGGCCTCGACGCGTGCAGCCTGCAACTGGAACTCACCGAGAGCGCCGTGATGGGCCCGGGCGGGCAGCCGCTGGAGACCCTGCGCGCGCTGGCCGACCTTGGGGTACGGATCGCCATCGACGACTTCGGCACCGGCTACTCCAACCTGGCGTACCTGCGTAATCTCCCGGTACACAGCCTCAAGCTCGCCGGCTCGTTCGTGGCCGGGCTGCGCCCGCCGGACTCGCCCGACCCGGTCGACCAGGAGATCGTGGCGACCCTGATCAATCTGGCGCACGCGCTGCACCTGACCGTCACCGCGGAGGGCGTCGAGACGCCGCAGCAGGCGGCGCGGCTGCGGGCGCTGGGCTGCGACACCGCGCAGGGTTGGCATTACGCCGAACCCGGTACGGCCGCCCAGGTCACCGCGTTGCTGGAGCGGGAGCGCGCCGATCGCCCGGCCAACGGCGCCAGGCCTCACCTTTCCGACCGTGCCCCCGCCGAGGCGGACACCGAGCTCGGCGTTACACGTCGTCCCATCTGAACAGGCGCACCGCCACCAGCGACACGACGATCGCGAACCCGGCCAGGATGCCCAGCTGGGGCAGGACCGACGCCGGGCCCTTGCCGCGCACCATCACGTCGAGCATCGCCTGATTCATGTGCCGCAGCGGGAAGACCTGGGAGATGGTCTGCAGCCACTTCGGCGCCCCGTCGAGTGGGAAGAACGAGCCGGACAGGAACGCCATCGGCAGGACGATCAGCTGAGCGATGCCGTTCGCGGCCTCCGGCGTCTTCGCCCACGCCCCGGCGAGCAGGCCGATCGACAGGAACGCCAGCGAACCGACGATCACGATCGGTATGGACATCCACCAGTAGTCGGACAGCCGCAGGCCGAAGTACGGGATCAGCGCGACGCCGATGAAGATGGCGGTCTGGGCGAGCGCGATGCCGATACTGACCCCGACCCGGGCGCCGACCACCGCGGCGGTGCTCACCGGGGACAGTCGCAGGCGTCGCAGGATCCGCTTCTGCCGCCAGGTCACCAGGGTCAGCGCGGCCCCGAAGGTTGCGCCGGTCGCGATCGCCCACCCCAGCAGGCCCGGTGTGACGAACTGGATGGTCTGCAGCGACTTGTCCTCGACCTGCGACGCCGTGACGGTGTACCGCGGCGGCGTGCCGGACAGCGCCTGGTTGGTCTGCTGCACGATCGAGCCGAGGACACGTTGGACGGTCCCGGCCCGGACCGCGTCCGCGGCGGAGTAGCGGACGACCACAGTGGAGTCGCGCTGCTCGACGGCGGCGACGTACTCTCCCTTGCGGACCGCGTCGAGGGCCTTCGCCGGATCGTCCATCTTCGTAATGTCGACGACCTTGCCCAGGTCGGCGCGGACATCGGCCGGTGCGTTGTCGAGCACGGCGACCTGGCCCATCTCGATGATCTTCGACTTCGATACACCCTGGTTTTTGAACAGGCCGCCGAACAGGACCAGGAACATCAGCGGGAACAGGATCGTGAAGAACAGCGCCGTCCGGTCCCGGACGAAACCGAGGACCATCGCCCTCGACAGGCTGATGAAGCCGCGATTCATGCCCGGTACTCCCGTCCGGTGAGGTTGAGGAACACGTCCTCCAGGGTCGCGCCGCGAACGGACAGCCCACGCAGCGCGTTGCGCTCGGCGAGTGCGGCGAGGACCGGCGCCGGGGCCCGGGTCTCCACGGTCAACGACACGCCGTCGTCGGCGACGACGGCCCCGTCGAACAGTCGCCGGGCGTCGTCGACGGCGATGACCCCGCTCTCGATCGAGATCCGGGTCGCCGAGTCGAGCCCGCGGACCAGCTCCGCCGGTGGCCCCAACTCGAGGATCCGACCGTGGTCCATGACCGCGACCCGGTCGCACAGCGTCTCGGCCTCGTCCATGTAGTGCGTGGTCAACATGATCGTCCGGCCCTGCACGTTGATCGCCCGGAGCAGGTCCCACAGGTTGCGGCGGGCCTGCGGATCGAGCGCCGCCGTGGGCTCGTCCAGGAAGACCAGCTCCGGGTCGTGGACGAGGGCGCAGGCGATCGAGAGTCGCTGCATCTGGCCACCGGAGAGCTTCTCGGCCCGGGTGTCGGCCTTGTCGCTCAGACCGACCGTTTCGAGCATGTCGTCCGCCTTGGCCGGACCCACCCCGTACAGCGAGGCGAAGGTGTGGATCTGCTCGCGGGCGGTCAGCCGCTCGAAGAACGACGACGCCTGCAGCTGCACCCCGATCCGGGGCAGCAGCG
>JAVHWE010000043.1:0-3535 GCA_032160285.1 Micromonosporaceae bacterium
CCACAGCCGGGTACACGTCAGGGTCCCCTCGTCCGTGCGCAGATACTCCACATTGGACGTGTCCGGGGCACTGATGCCGGCCGCGTACCGGATCTCCTTGTCCAGGCGCAGGAACGTGACGTTCACCTGAGACTGGGCGGCTGCGATGGTCTCGGTGTCGCTGGTGGAGTGGAACATCTGGACGGCCGCCCCGGTGAACACCGCCAGGACAACGGTCATGATTGTCATCGAGACCACCAGTTCGACGAGGGAGACGCCGGCGTCTCCGGTCGCGCGGGCGACCGGGGCGCCGCGTCGACGGTCGAACATGTGATCCTCCGAAACTGGGGGCTGACGCAAACCGGAGCTGTCACAGGTCCGGGTCGGGACGACGGCGGGAGCTACTTCCCTCCGGTCGTCGAGGCGATGAATGCGTCCAGGTTCACCGACAGGGTGCCGGCATCGGCCTCGCCGGCCGGATCGGCGGCGGCCAGGTCGGCGGTGTTGATCAGTACGGCTCGGGGCTGCTCCTGTTGCATCTGGTCAAGCAGGTCGGTGAGCTGTTGCGTCGTGCCGGTGGCGGTGATGATGATCGGCAGCGTGCGAACCTTCGTGTTGCCGACGACGTCGGCCGGGGTGGCCACGGTGATACCGGTGATCTGCGCCCCGGTCCGGTCACCGAGCGACTGGAGTACCCGCAGGAAGTCCGATGACGCCGCGGTGGTCGGCAGCGCCTGCCGGTCGACCGCCAGCTCCGCCTGGTACCGCGGCAGGTCGCGGTACTGCTTTCGCAGCTCCGCCAGGCCCCCCTCGAGCGCTGTCAGCTGGGTATGGGCCGCGGCGGCCTGGCCGCGCAGGCTGGTCGCCTGGTCCAGCTGGGGACCGATGAAGCCGAACCAACCGACGGCGAGCAGCGCGGCGACGCTGACCGCGCCGCCGCTCATCCAGAGCCGGTCCGTGGACTTCGTCGAGTTCATTTCTTCGGCCCCGTGGTCGCCTTGGTGGTGTAACGCCCGCCCAGCGCGGCGGCGGTGATGTCCACGTGCATGGTGTATTGCTGGTCTTCGTTCTGCACGGTGACGTTGGTGAGCAGGGGATTCGCCAGACCGGACACCGTGGCGAGCTCGTCCAGGAACGCGGCGAGGGCGGCCTTGCTGGTAGCGGTACCGCCCACCGTCAGGGTGCCGATGGTCCGCGTGGCCGCGGCCGGCGCGGCCTTGTCGCCCGGCGCCGCTGTCGGCGCCGCCGGGGCGCCGGCGGCCGGTGCCGGCGCGGCCTTCGGCGCGCCCGCGCCCGATGGCGGCGTGAGCGCGGCGGCTACGGTGAGGACGCGTACCCCCGGCGGCGCAGCCGTCCGCAGGGAGGTCAGCAGACCCGACCACTGCAGGTCGTTGGCGAGCAGGTGGGCGAGTTCGGCGTTGATGGCTTTGGACTCGGCCTGGACGCGCACCACCTCCGCGTACTGTCGCTGCTGTTGGGTGAGGCGGTGGGTCTGGGCGACCGACTCGCTCACCTTGAGATTCGCCACCGACGTCAGCGTGGCGGCGACGCCGTAACCGGCGAGTACCACGACGGCGAATCCGGCCACCGTGACGGTAATGACCTTGCGTACCCTGCGGCTGCGGCGGCCGTCGATGATCTCCGTCGGCAGCAGATTCGCCGTGATGGACGGGATCCGGGATGGGGTCGCGGCGGGGATGGTCTCTCGACCGCCCGACCTGGTGAGGGTGGACATCAGGCTGCTCCCAACGTGAGACCGACCGAGA
The DNA here is from genome assembly GCA_032160285.1 of Micromonosporaceae bacterium. Taxonomy (GTDB): domain Bacteria; phylum Actinomycetota; class Actinomycetes; order Mycobacteriales; family Micromonosporaceae; genus Planosporangium. The sequence goes on from JAVHWE010000043.1 coordinate 1,746, forward strand.
CCGCGGACGAGGAGAAGAACCGTTCCAGGCGGTGGTACTTGTCGGTGCCGGGGTCGTGAAGTCGCTGGACCGGGTTCGCGGCGATCACGGCGACCTCGAGCTGTCTGCCCAGTTCGTCGGCCAGACCGGCGAGCAGCGAACCGCCGCCGGACAGAGCCACCCGGGTGACCTGGGTATGCCGTTCACCGGCGGTCAGGTACGCGAACGAACTGCGAATCTCACTGATCAGTGGGCCGACGGCCTCCGTGACCACGGCCGCCGCCGGCTCCGAGCTGGCGGACAACCCGATGCGACACTTGAGCGCCTCGGCCTCGGCGGTGGATATGTCGAGCCGCGTGGCCACCATGTCGGTGATGTCCGCGCCGCCGCGCGGGATGGTCCGGACGATCAGCGGTACGCCGTCGACATGGACAATCACCGTGGTCGACTGGCCGCCAATGTCCACAATGGCCTCGACCTGGCCATCGAGCTGCGACGCCGCCCGCAGGAGCGCGAACGATGCCAGGTCCACCCGGCTCACGTGCAGGCCGGCGCTTTCCACCGCCCGGACCGCGTCCAGCACGGCATCCTTCGGGGCGGCGATCAGCAACCCGCGCACGTTGTCCGCCGTACCGGGATCCTCGAGCGGATAGAAGTCCAGTATGGAGCGTTCGACCGGCAGCGGTAGCGCGTCGCGGACCTGAAACGGCAATGCCTCGCGCATCTTGTCCGCGGGGAGGTTGGACACCGCCATCTCCCGGACGACGACCTGCGGATTGGTGACTCCCAGAACCACGTCGCGGCTGCTGAAATGGCTCGTCGACCACAGCTGCTTGAGCGCGACGGTAACCGTCTCGCTCTCCTTGACGACACCGCCGCGCACCGCGCCCGCGGGCAGCGACGCCTGCCCGCAGTGGGTGATGAAGGGCCCGTTGCGGCCCCGGCTGGTCTGGACCGCCCGAATGGACGTCGAACCGATGTCGAGCCCGATCGTTGTGCCGGCGGTCACTGTGTGCTCCCTACCGTTGCGTCGCCGAATGCGGCGGGCTGAGTGGACGGCATGCTGGCATCAGGCGGAAACCGTCATGAGCGAGGAGTACCAGCTCGCGATCGGGCTCGCGGAGAACACCGCGAGCATCGCGCCGGCCAGCATGTACGGGCCGAACGGAAGGGCCGTCTTGCGGGTGGCCCGCCTCGACGCCAGCAGTGCCGTACCGACCAGGCCGCCGAACAAGAAGCCGGCGAAGGTGCCGATCACCACCGAACTCCAGCCGAGCCAGCCGAGGTACAGGCCCAGCAGCCCGGCCAGCTTCACGTCGCCGAAGCCCATCCCGCCCGGGTACGCCAGCGCGATCGCGTGGTAGAACGCGTACAGCGCCGCCATCGCGATGAGCGCGCGTCCGGCCGCCCACAGGTTCGCGTGCGCCGCGGCGGCCGGGGCCAACAGCAGCGCGCCGACCACGTACGACGGGAAGACGATGGTGTCCGGCAGCCGGCGTACGTCGACGTCGATCATCGCCAAGGTGACCGTGATCGCGGCCAGGTACAGGTACGCCGGAAGTTCCACGGTGAGCCCGAACCGGACGGTCACCGCGACGAACAGCGCCGCCGTGGCGAGTTCCACCAGCGGGTACCGAATGCTGATGCGCTCGCGACAACCGGCGCACCTGCCCCGCAGCGCGAGCCAGCCCAGGACCGGCACGTTGTGCCACGGCCTGATGGCGACCGCGCACCGCGGACAGCGCGACCCCGGTCGCAGCAGGGACTCGTCGCGCGGCACGCGGTAGATCACCACGTTGAGAAACGAACCC
>JAVHWE010000054.1:0-3412 GCA_032160285.1 Micromonosporaceae bacterium
GGTCCGGGCCGGGGCAAGGTGATCCAGCATGTCCGGCAGGGTGGACAGGTCGGCGGTTTCGATGCCCAGCGCGGTGGACTTCTCGCCGAGCGTGTGGCGGCGCCCGATCCACAGCTCCCCGTACGACCGGTCGCGGAAGAACTCGTCGGTGTCGCGGGGGGAGCGCGGCCGCACGAACAGCGTCGCGCTCTGGTTCGGGGTGATCACCAACACCGCGTCGGGGTCGTGCTCGCCGGTCAACCAGGCGTGGTCGCTGCCCGGTCGGAACGGGTACTCGCTGTCGTTGGCCCGGATCCGGGCCCGTCCGGTCGGAATGACCAGCGTCTCGCCGGCGAAGGCGTCCGCCAGCGCGGACCGCCGCTTGGCGTGGTTGGGTGCCTGGGTGAGCGGGGTCACGTCGAGAACCGAGTCGCGCCACCCGGTACGCATGAACTCGACGAAACTCTCCGGAAAGTCGGGATCGTGCGACCTGGTGCCGTCCGCCGTGCCGTCTGGGGTGCTCCGCACCGTGCCGTCTGGGGTGCTCCGCACCGTGCCCTCCGTCATGGCATCGACGGTACCTCCGCGCGGTCCCGGTGGGTGCGCCGCCGGCCGACCGGTTCGGTCGACACCGTGACAAGATAGCGGCCATGTGCGGTCTGCTCACCTTCGTCAGCGCCCATGCGCACGCGTCGGCCCGCCGGGACGCCGTCGCTGAGGCCCTCGAGAGCATCCACCACCGGGGCCCGGACGAGACCGGCGTGAACGTCGTCGACGACGACATGGTGTTCGGCTTCAAACGACTGTCGATCATCGACGTCGAGTGCAGTCACCAACCGTTGGCGTACCCGCCGACCGGGCCGCAGGCCAACCGGTACGTGATCACCTTCAACGGGGAGATCTACAACTACCTGGAGCTACGGGAAGAGCTCATCGCCCGGCACGGTGCGGAGTTCGCGACCTCCGGCGACACCGAGGTCGTCGCGGCGGCCTACCACCACTGGGGCCCGTCCGCGGTCAGCCGGCTGCGCGGCATGTTCGCGTTCGTCATCTGGGACCGCGCGTCGCGGCGGGCGTTCGGCGCCCGCGACCCGTTCGGCATCAAACCGTTCTTCCATCTGGTCACCGCCGACGGGGTCTACTTCGCCAGCGAGAAGAAGGCGCTGCTGCCGTTCGCCGCGTCCGCGACGGAGGGTGATGCCGGTGTCGACCCGGCGAACCTGTCGCACTACCTCACCCTGCAGTACGTCCCGGAGCCTGGCACCCTCCACCAGGGGATCGGCCGGATCGGTTCGGGGGAGTCGTTCGTGTACGCCCCCGGCGGCCCGCTCGCGACCAGGCGGTACTACCAGCCCGAGTTCCGGCCGACCCCGGTCGACCACCCCGACGAGCTGTACAAGCGGATCCGCGAGGTGCTACGGGAGAGCGTGCGGGTACACATGCGCTCGGACGTACCGGTCGGGGCGTTCCTGTCCAGCGGCATCGATTCGACCGCCGTCGTCGCGTTGGCCCGTGAGTTCAACCCCGACATCATGACCTTCACCGTCGGTTCCGAGGTCGAGGGGTACTCCGAGGTCGACGTCGCCCAGGACTCGGCCCGCCACCTCGGTGTCACCACGATTCCGACGTTCATCGGCCCGCAGGACATGATGGACGCCCTGCCGAAGATCATCTGGCACCTGGACGATCCGGTGGCCGACCCCGCGCTCGTCCCGCTGTACTTCGTCGCGAAGAAGGCGGCCGAGCATGTCACGGTGGTGCTCTCCGGCGAGGGAGCGGACGAGTTCTTCGGCGGGTACACGATCTACCGCGAGCCGTTGTCCCTGGCCGGCGTGGCGGGTCTGCCCGACCCGGTACAGAAGGGTCTGCGCGCGGTGTCGCGGGTCATTCCGCAGGGTGTGCGGGGCAAGAGCTTCCTGGAGCGCGGCACCACGCCGATCGAGGAGCGCTACTACGGCAACGCCCGCATGTTCACCGAGGATGAGAAGGCGCACCTGATGCGCCGCTACGATCCCGCCGTGCGCTACACGGACGTGACCGCGGCCGTGTACGGCGAGGCCGAGCACCTCGACGACGTCACCACCATGCAGTACGTCGACCTGTACACCTGGCTTCGTGGGGACATTCTGGTCAAGGCCGACCGGATGTCCATGGCGCACTCGTTGGAACTGCGGGTGCCGTTTCTGGACACCGAGGTCTTCGATGTGGCGGCGACCATCCCGGTCGACCTGAAGCTGCCGCCGAAGACGATCGAGACGAAGTACGCGATGCGCCGGGCTCTGGACGGTGTTGTGCCCCCCGCCATCGTCAACCGCAAGAAGCTCGGCTTCCCGACCCCGACCCGGGTCTGGCTGCGCGGTGAGATGTACGAGTGGGCGCGTGACATCTTCGAGCGCTCCGGCGCCGGTGAACTGCTCGACCTCGGGTACGCGCGGCAGCTCCTCGACGAGCACCGGGCGGGCCGGGCGGACAACTCGCGCAAGGTCTGGACCGTGCTGGTCTTCTGCATCTGGCACGCGATCTTCGTCGAGCGCAGCCTCGACCCCGGGGTCACCCGCAACCAGTCCGCGCTGCTGACCAAGCCGGTCGTCGACCGCGTCGTGGCCTGAATCCGCCCGCCGGCCCGGTCGGCTCGGCCGTCACCGGCTGGTCGGCTCGGCCGTCACCGGCTGGTCGGCTTGGCCGGCGTCATGGGTTGCCGGACGCCGCCGGCTCCACGGTCTCAACCAGGAACGGCGTCAGCAACCCGGGCTTCGCCGCATCGGCCAGGCGCAGCGCCTCGGGCAGGTCGACGTCGGGCACCGCGTACCCCTGGCGGCCGGCCGCCGTGGTCGCCGTCAACGTGGCCAGGCCGGCCCGGCGCTGGAAGAACGACTGCGCCAGGTTCCAACCGATGATCCCGTCGGTACCGAGCATGATTCGCCGCCGCACCACCGAGCCCCGGCGGGCGACCAACCAGCCGTCCACCAGGGCATGCCCGAGGCTGCGGTACCGGTCGGCGGCGAGCGCGATCGACACCGGCAGCGCCAGCAGCGCGACCTCCCACGCCCAGGCCGGGCCGCCGGTCACCCGGTCGACCACGGACAGGGCGGCGACAACGACAACCGCCCCCGCCAGCGCCCGCGTGTAGCGGCGTCGGCGGGCCCGCGTACCGTGCCCGACCAGCGACGCCGTCACCGGTTCGTGGTCACGCAGGACGGCACCGGCGACCCGGGCCGCCTCGGCACGCGGGCCCGGTGGGAACAGCAGCGACCCGCCCCGCTCGGCGCCCCGGCCCACCCGCAGCCCGGTGGCGATCGCGATGGTGCGGGCGCCGCCCGCCCACCGGAGCAGCAGCGGCTCGCTGAGTTCGACACCGCGTAGCCGTCGCTCCTCGATCGTGGTGGCCCGTGAGGTGATCAACCCCCGGGTCACGTGCACGGTGCCGGCGCTG
>JAVHWE010000141.1:0-7780 GCA_032160285.1 Micromonosporaceae bacterium
CCGTTGCGCGACACCTGGGCCAGCGCGGCGTCGAAGCCCTGGCCCGCCTCGACGCTGATGGTCAAGGTGTCGAGCACGTCGGGCAGCGACATTCGGATCTCCTCCTGCCGCTTCTCGGACAGATTGAAGATCATCATGTCGGGGCCGAAGAAGCCGGCCAGCGCGCCCAGCGCACCGCACAGCAGCCCGCGCGGCACGCCGCCCCACACCAGGCCGATCGCGACGCCGGCGACGATGCCGACCAGCACGCTGACCCCCTTCGCCGCGACGACCCGCTCCACCGGCCATGCGGGCGGGTTGCCGGCGTAGTCGAGCTGCCGGGCCAGCCTGCTGACGCCGCCGGTGGGCGTGAGCGCCCGCCCGAGGTTGCCCAGCCGGTACACGAACGGGGCGACGATGCGCTCCCGGAACGAACGGCGACGGCTGACCGTGAACGCGGCCGAGTAGCCCCGTTCGATCGTGGCCAGCGCCCGGGTCACCTCGGTACGTTCGGCGTTCTGACCGACGAAGGCGAGCGCCCCGATCAGCGGCGCCAGCACGCACGCGGCCAGGCCGATCAGGAGCATCACGGTACCGCTCATGTCACACCTTCACTTTGATCAGGCGGCTCAGCCAGAACGCGCCGATGGCCATCAGGGCCCCCGCGGTGCCGAGCAGACACAGGCCGAGGAACTGCGTGTACAGCGGACGCAGGTACTCGCCGCGACTGATGAACATGAAGGCGGCCACCGCGACCGGCAACGCGATCAACACGTACGCGGAGAGTCGGCCCTCCGCCGACAGCGCGCTGACGTGGCGGGCCACCTGGGCACGCTCGCGCATGGTCGCGACCGCCGTCTCCATCACCTCCGACAGGTTGCCGCCGACCTCCCGTTGGATCCGGATCGCCATCACCAGCCAGGACAGGTCACGGCTGTCGTTGCGCGCGGCCACCCGTTCCAGCGCGTCCTCCAGGTCGCCGCCGAGGCGGACCTCCGCCACGGCCCGGCTGAACTCGCCGGCCACCGGGTCGGGCCCCTCGCGTACCAGCGCGTCGACGGCCTGCGGAAGCGAGAAACCGGACCGCAGGGCTCCGACGACGAGCTGCAACGCCTCCGGCAGCAGCTCGGCGAACCGGCGGGCCCGTCGCGCCGCCCGCTGCCGGCGGTACACCTCGGGCAGCAGCCAGCCGGCGACAGCGCCCACGATCAGGCCCACCACCCAGGGCAGCAGCAACGCCGCGATCACGGCGCCGCCGACGACGCTGCCGATCCGGAGCAGGATCCACTCGTCCGGCCGCAGGTCGATCGCGGCCTGTTCCAGGGTGGCCTCGATCCTGCCCTGGTCACCACGGGCCTTGACGGCACGATCCGACAGCGCGAGCGCGGCCCGCACGAACGCGTTGCCCTCCTCGTGGTGACCGGACCTGCCGCCGGCACCGGTGAAGTGGTCCAACTCGCGCAGCCGCCGCCGGATGCGCCGGCGGCCGATGCCCCGGTGGGTCAGCACGAATCCGCCGAGCAGGACGCCGACGGCGAGCGCGCCGAGCCCGACGATGAGCACCCAGGCGGGCAGGGAGCGCAGACCGGCACGGGTCAGCGGTACGGTGATCCGGCTGTCCGCCCGGAACGCGACCGGGATGGACGTGGTGGCCACGTCGGCCAGCGCCACCCGTACGGTGACCGTCCGGCCGGCGAGGTAGGTCGGTACCGGCACGGTAACCAGCACGGGGCGCAACACCTGTGCGGCCCGCCCCACGAACACGTTCCTCAGCTCGGCCGCACCGCCACTGATTCTGCTGGTGGTGACCAGCCCGCCGCCGGTGGTGGCCGCCAGCCGGCCGAGGTCGGCGAAGGCCGACCCGGCGGGCACGGTTGAGCCGGCGGCGTCGGTGGCCGCGGTTGAGCCGGCGGCGTCGGCGGGCGCGACGCCGACGACGTCCAGCCTGATGGCATCGACGCCGAGTTCGGTACCGAGGTCGGCGGCGCTCGTGGCGGAGACGGTGTCCGGGCCACAGGTGAGGACCACGATGCTCCGCTCGGTCAACTCCGCCCGGTTCGTGAGCAGCCGGTCCGCCTCGTGCACAGCGTCGTACAACGCCGTGCCGCCGCCGACGGGGGCCGCGTTGAGCGAGGCGTAGAACCGGGTCCGGTCCGTCGTCGGGGCGAGCACGGCGTTCGGCCGGTCGCCGGCGGTGACCAGGCCGAGCGTGACGTCGGCGGGAAGCCCGGCGGCGTAGGCGGATGCCGCGTCCCGGGCCATGTCCAGGCCGGCGGTGGCCATCGACGCGCCGACGTCGAAGACGACGACGATACCCCGGGTATCGGCGCCCGCGACGCCGTCGGTGGATCCGTCGACCGGGGTCACCGTCGCCGGCAGCGTGACCCCCTCGGCGGTCACCGCCAGCGTCGACGAGGTCAACGTCGTACCGGTCGGCAGGTTGTACGGCGTCAGGTAGAAGCGCAAGGTTGCCCCGGTCGTATGCGCGCCGCCGAGGATGAGGCCCGGGGTCCGCGAACCGGAATCCGCGGCCACCCCGGCCGGGTCGGACGCCCCGACCTGCGGTGACGGGGATGGAGCAGGGGATGGAGACGGAGCAGGGGACGGCGCGGCGAAGGCCGCGACCGGTGACGCCGCCCACGCGCAGGCCGCGATCACGGCCAGCGCACCGTACCGGCGCGCGTTCACCAGTCACCGTCCGCGTCGAACGTGCCCAACGGCAGCTCCACTCCGTGCGCGGCCAGCTCCTCGGCGAACCGCGGCCGCAGCCCGGTCGCGACGAGCTGCCCGGCGAACCGGCCGTCGGTGTCGAGCCCGGCCTTGAAGTCGAACACGTACAGGTCCTGCAGCACCACGACGTCGCCCTCGATACCGAGAACCTCGGTGACGTGGGTGATCCGACGGCTGCCGTCCTTGAGCCGGGCGACCTGGATGATCACGTCGACGGCCGCCGCGATCTGTTCGCGGATGGCCCGTACGGGCAGGTTGACCCCGGCCATCATGACCATCGTCTCCAGCCGGGAGATGCTGTCGCGTGGCGTGTTCGCGTGGACCGTGGTGAGCGAACCGTCGTGGCCGGTGTTCATGGCCTGCAGCATGTCCAGCGCGGCACCGTCGCGGACCTCCCCGACGACGATCCGGTCGGGCCGCATCCGCAGCGCGTTGCGGACCAGCTCGCGGATGGTGATCTCGCCGCGCCCCTCGGTGTTCGGTGGGCGCGACTCCAGCCGTACCACGTGGTCCTGGTGCAGTTGCAGCTCGGCCGCATCCTCGACGGTGACCACGCGCTCGTCGGCCGGGATGAAGCTGGACAGAACGTTCAGCGTCGTGGTCTTGCCCGAACCGGTACCGCCGCTGACCACGATGTCGAGCCGGCCGCGCACGCACGCCGCCAGCAGGTCGGCCACCTTGGGGGTCAGCGTGCCGACCTCGATCAAATCGGTGACCTGTAACGGTTCGGCGGCGAACTTTCGGATCGTCAGCATGGATCCGTCGAGCGCGACCGGGGGCACGACGGCGTTGACCCGGCTGCCGTCGGGCAGGCGGGCGTCGACCATCGGGCTCGCCTCGTCGACGCGCCGACCGATCCGGGACACGATCCGGTCGATCACCCGGCGCAGATGGCTCTCGTCGGCGAACTCGGCGTCGACCATGGTGAGTCGGCCGGCCCGCTCGACGTAGATCTGCCCGGGCCCGTTGACCATGATCTCGGTGACCGCGGGGTCGCGCAGCAGCGGCTCGATCGGGCCGTGTCCGAGAATCTCGTCTGTCACCTCGCGGGCGATGCGGGCCCGGTCGGCGCCGGCCAGCGGCGTCTCCTCGCGCGCCAGCAGCATGGCGATGGTGTCGCGGACCCTGCGGGCCAGGTCGTCGTCGCCGCCGATGTCGTCGTACAGCTTCGGGCCGAGCAGCTCCAGCAGGGAACGGTGCACCCGCTTGCGTACCTCGGCGACCGGGTTACCGACGTCGCGCGCGGATGCGCGGTACCGGTCGGCGGACGCGGCGTGCCGGCCCCCTGACGTCACCGGGGCGGCGCGGTCAGCCCCCTCCGGCGACGCATCGCCCCGCGCCGGCGCCGCCGTGGACGCGATGGATATCGCGGACGCGGTGGTGGGCTCGGCCGCCTCGGCCGGCTCCGCGGCAAACCCGCCGCGGAGCTGGCCGAGGCGATCGGAGAGTCCCATTGTCAACGCCCCCGGCGCGGCATGAACGGACGTCGGCGGGTACCACGCGCACCGGCGACGGCGGCCTGGGACGCGCCGATCGGTACCGACAGGTGGTTCTCCGCGATGTCGCGGATGGCCCGGCTGACCGGATGGTTCGGGTTCGCCACCATCAGCGGGATGCCCTGGTTGATGGAGACCGGCACGTCCCGGGTGGACGGTACGTGGCCGACGATCTCCGACCGGACCACCCGCTCGATGTCGCCGAGGGTCAGCCCGACACGGGAGTCGGATCGGTTGAGTACCACGATCCGCTCCTCCTTCGGGTACTCCAGCAGGTCGAACATGTCGAGGGTGAGCCGCAGGTTCTTCAGTGACGGGATGTCGGGCGTGGCCAGCAGCAGGTACCAGTCGGACATGTCGAGCGCGGCCAGAACCGGGTCGGAGAAGACCGGCGGGGTATCGATCACGACGAAGTCGAAGACGCGGCGGGCCACCCGGAGCGTCTCCGACACCAGATCGCGGTTGATCCGCTCGCCGTCGGCCGGGCCGGCCGGGGCCAGCAGGGTGTCCACGCCCGGCGCGTAGGCGGTGAGCAGCGAACGCAGGCCGGTCTCGTCGAGCCGACCGGACATCGGGATGGCGTCGACCAGGCTGCGCTCCGGAACGAGCTGGAGCATGATCGCGATGTCGCCGAAGGACAGCGCGAGGTCGACCAGCAGCACCCGGCGCGACCCGCCGGCGGCCAGCGCGACCGCGAGGTTGGTCGCGAAGGTGGACTTGCCGGCGCCGCCCTTGCCGGAGAAGACCGAGATCAGTCGCCCCCGGCCGGCCGGGTCGTCGGCGGCGGGGGTGGCGGTGCCACCGCCGAGCTGACGGGACACCTCCAGGGACCGCCGGCAGGCGGCCCGGATCACCTCCGGGTCACCGGCCTCGATGACCTCGCGGATACCGGCCCGGATGGCCTGCGCCAGCACGGTCACGTCGACGGACTCCCGGACGAGTACCACGCCGAGGCCGGGACGGTGCGACCGGTACCTGCCGGCGAAGGCGATCGCGTCGGACAGGGTGACGCCGCAGCCGAGCACGACGAGCTGCTCGGCCCGGTCGGCGTTCACCAAGCCGGCGAGTTCGTCAAGGCTCAGTGCCGGCTGGGCCTGTGGGTCAAGCGCCTGCGCCAGGGTGGCGACCCGGTCGGCCGTCGGTTCCAGGTACACAGTCATCGTCGGTCTCCCCCACCGCTCGTCACGGGAACAGGTTGGTGTTGTTGACGCCGGAGCCCGGCTTGATCTCGGAGCTGTCGTCGAGCAGCGCGAAGTACAGCGTCCCGGTGAGGACCGCGTGGATCAGGCGTTCGGCCTGCTCCTGGTCGACCGCGACGGTCAGCGTCTTCGCCGCGGAACTGGTCGGCGTGCCGGCCGACGAGGAGTCCGAGGTGGCGTCGGTCCGGGTCGAGGTGGCGGTCTTGGCACCGACGGCGATGACCTCGACCCGGGGCAGCAGTACCCGGGTGACCTGGTGGATGTCCTTGCCGGAGGAGAGCTTCTCCCCGTCGGGGACGTTGGACTTCGGGTCCGTGGAGAACGAGTCGAAGATCGCGATGTTGGCACCGGGCCGCACGAACGAGTCGACCGGACCCTGCGCGTCGACGCTGACCGCGATCTTGCCGGTCGGCAGCGCGAGGCCACCGGTGACCGTGGTCGGCTGGCCGAACGCGGCCCGCAGCACCAGCTGGCGCGGGGCGATCTCGGCGGTCACCGCAAGCTTGTCCACACTCGACGGTACCGAGCTCATCGCGTCGTCCGGTACCGACGACTGGGGCATCGTCACGCTCTCGACGTAGCCGCCGGAGCGGATCTGGGATCCGCTGGTACCGATGGGGATGCGCTTGGCGGCGACCAGGACGGTGACCGCGCGCTGGCCGGCGAGGGCCCGGCTGTCGGCGCTCCGCACGTACACCAGAACGGTGGCGCACCCGAGCACCGCGAGCACGGCGGCGACCGCGATGGCGACTACGCTGCGTTTCATATCTCGACTTCCTCTGTATCGGACGGTGGCGTTCGAACGACGGCGGCGGATCCTTTTCCTGGCTGGCTCAGCGCACGCAGGACATGACGGCCCTGCCGGTCATCTCGCGGCCATTGCCGTGATCGGGGTCCGGGTTCGCCAGGTGCAGCATCGACGCGAGCGCGCCGAGCGGCGTGACGAACCGGAACGTGTAGGTGACCGTGACGGTGGCGTCGGCGGTCGTGTCGGTACCGGTCGGGCAGACGCACCCGGCCGGCGCGGTGGAGTCGCAGGTGGTGGTGCCGGCGCCGGCGATGTTGGCGGTCGTGGTGGCGCCCGGCCGGTCGAGGACGAGCTGGACCCGGACGTTCGGGTCCGCGCCGATGGAGGCGGCGCGGGCACCCTCGCGGGCCGCCGCGTCGAGCTGCACCTCGGTGTTCAGCATTCGACCGAAGTCGATCAGCCCGCAGACGAGGAACAGCAGGAACGGCAGCATAATCGCGGCTTCGACCGCGACCGCTCCCCGACTCGACCGCGACACGGCCCGGATTCCGGGCCGTGCTCGCGGCCCGGGTCTGGGCATTCGCATGACGGCGCTCCTATGGCATGGCGGCGGCGGTTGGTGCTGGCGGTGCCGACACCGCTCCAGCCGGCAGGGCGGTGCCGACACCGCTCCGGCCGGCAGGGCGGTGCCGACACCGCTCCGGCCGGCCGCACTGCGACGGGCTGGAGGAGCGAACGGGCGAAACAGCGATCAGGTAGGCCGCCGGATTACTTGACCGCGGCGCCGGTCTTGTTGAAGAGGTCGCCGATCTGGCCGCCGAGGAAGGTGACCGCCGCGATGATCGCGATGGCGATCAGGGAAACCATCAGCGCGTACTCGACCGCGGTCGCGCCCTGCGCGCGCGTGGCCCAGATGGCCTGCAGCCGGACGATCAACTTCATGGCAGTGTGGTTCATCGGATCCCCCTGGGGCGCGTCAACCGGATTGGTGCGACCCACCGGGTCGTAACTACAGGGTGCATTAATGCGGTGTCTCTCCGTGTCGGCTGACAGGTCAGACTATGTGCCCGCCGGCCGGGCGGGGGGGCGCCCTCAACGGGGGACGGCTCCCCCCGGCAACGCCACCAGTACCAGGTAGGCACCGACCAGCATCGACGGTCCGAAGGCGAGCATCGTGGTCGCGCCGGCCCGCCCGCGCGCCACCGCGATCAGCGCGACGAGGGCCTGCAGCAACCACGGCAGCGCGGCGCCCAGTACCACCACGGGCCAGCCGCGCCAGCCCAGGTAGAGGCCCAGCAGGGCGGCGAGGCCCAGGTCGCCTCCGCCGATGGCGGCACCCGGCAGCAGGGCGAGGAGGAGGTACCCGACGAAGAGGGCGGCACCGGCCGCGACCGCCCGGGCAACGGCCCCGAGGTCATGCTGCACCGTCGCCACCACCGCGAACAGCGCGATCGTGATCGCGATGCCCGGGTACACCACAGCGTCCGGCAGGCGCTGCGACGCCACGTCGACGGTACCCAGCAGGACGCCGAGCAGCAGGCCGAACAGGTAGGGCAGCAGGTCGGGGTGGGGGCCGATCCGCCAGCCGAGCCCGGCCGCGCCGGCGCCCGCGATCAGCGCGAGCAGCC
>JAVHWE010000168.1:0-8761 GCA_032160285.1 Micromonosporaceae bacterium
CCGTCGGGTTCGGTACAGGCCACGAGCGCCGGCAGCACCAGTCGCAGCGAGATGAACGACACGTCGGCCACGGTGACGGCGACGGGTCCGCCGATGTCGTCCGGCGTCAGGGTACGCACGTTGGTGCGGTCGAGGACCCGTACCCGACCGTCGGTACGCAGTACCCAGGCCAGTTGCCCGTACCCGACATCCACGGCGACGACCTCGGCCGCCCCGGCGCGCAGCAGCACGTCGGTGAAGCCGCCGGTGGACGCGCCGGCGTCGAGGCAGCGCCGCCCGGCCACGGTCAACCCGTCGGCCGCGAACGCGGCGAGCGCCCCCGCGAGCTTGTGGCCACCCCGCGATACGTATCCGTCACCGGTCGCCTCGCCGGTCACCCGGACCGGGTCGGCCGGGTCGACCTGTGCCGCCGCCTTGCGGGCCGGCGCACCGCGCACCTCGACCCGGCCGGCCTCGATCAGCTCGACGGCCTGCTCCCGGGAGCGGGCCAGGCCACGACGGACCAGTTCGGCGTCGAGTCGGATACGACGCGCCATCACGCTGCTTCCTAGTTCAGCTCGATGGAGCGCAGCGTGTCCTGGAGAACCCGGTGCACCGCCTCGTAGACGGCCACCTGCCGGTCGAGTGGCTGCCCGCTGGCCGCGGCCAGGTCGCCCAGCGCCGCGTCGACAGGGGACGGTTCAGCCCCCCGACCAGCCGCGACGGTGACCGCCGGACCACCCGGAACAGGCACCGCCTGATCGCCCGGGGCCGATACCGGCGGGTCCGGTACCGGCCCGCCCGGCCGCTGCGTATCGGTGGCCGTGGCTGGCTGGGCGAACGCGCTCGTGCGGTCATCGCCCCACTCAGTCACGTGCGGCTCCGCCACTGCCGGAATCCGGTCCGGCGGCCGGGCCGGACCGACGCACCGGACCGCCCTTCGGCGGCGCCGATCGGGCTGGCGCCCTGTGGGTCGTCGCCTTCCGCGTGGGCGCGCCACGCGCCGGCGCGGCGTCCCTGGACGGCACAGCCCTCCGCGTTTGCGCGCCCCTCGCCGGCGCGGCGTCGCCGGACGACGCGGTACTCCGCGATTGCGCGCCCTTCGCAGCAGCCGCATCCCCGGACGGAGCACTCTTCGCCGGGACGGCACTGCCGGTGGAACGGGCGGTCCCACCGGCAGCGGCGGTTTTCGCCGGACCGACGTTCTTCGCCGGAACGGCGCTCCTCGCGTGGGGAGCGGCCACGGCGGACGGGGCGGTCCTCGCGGCGGTGGTCCTCCTGGACGCCGCGGTCTTCGTGGGCGGCTCCGCTCCGGCCTGCGGTACCTGCTCCACCACGGCCTGCTTCGCGACCACCTTGCTCGTCGGCGACGTGTCCCTGACCCGTGAGGCGCCCTTCCTGGCCGGCGGCGCGGTGTTCTTGGCGCCGGCCTTGGCAGCAGCCGGCTGCGACGCGGGCGCGGCCTTCCGGGCGGGAGACGCCTTCGGGGCCGGCGCGGCCGGCGCGGCCGCAGACGCCTGCGGGGCCGGCGCGGCCGCCTTCTGGGCCGGCGCGGCCGGAGACGCCTTCTGGACCGGCCGGGCCGCAGACGCCTTCTCGATCTGCGGCGTCGGGGTGCCGCCCACCGCCCTCTTGACCGGCTTCTTCGCGACCTTCTTTGCCGCCGTGCGGGTCTGCGCCGGCACGGCCGGTGGTCGCACCGCGACGGCGTACGCGGGGCGAGGCGCCGTGGTGGTCGTGGCGGACACAGCGGCGGGCACAACCGTCGGCGCTGCCGCAACCACGGGCTCGGCCGGGGAGGCGACCAGGGCCGCGGCTCGCGTCGCCGCGAGTTCGGCCTCCACCTCGCGCAGCCGCGCGGTCAGCGTCGAGACCTCGTCTGCGGTCGCCAGACCGACCCGGTTCAGCGCGCGGTCCAACTCGTTGTATACCAGTCTGGCAATGGCCTCGCGGTTGGCGGAACTCGCCTGGAGCAGGTCCTCGACCCTCTCCTGCACCTGCTCCGCGGTTGCCCCGCCCTTGCCCAGCGCTCGCTGGACGGCCTTGGCGGCCCGCTTCCGTGATGTCTCGGTAAGCCCGAGAGCGATCTCCAGGTACGCCCGCCACGCATCCTGCCGCATTTGCGCTGTCCCTTCTGCCGCACGATCCGTACAAACGTGTCGGTGCAACGCTACCGGGCGCGGTGCGCGGCGGTGCGGTACCGTGCCCAACGACTCGACAGACAGGGTGGTGCGCGGTGGCGAGCGTGCAGGAATGCCGGGCGGCGCTGGAGCAGCTGGCGGACCGGCTGGCGGCCAACGCCGCCACGGCCGACACGACAAGCTCGTTCGACCGCACGCTCACCTGTCGCGTACCAGATCTCGGTGTCGCGTTCCACGGCCGGCTGGCATCCGGTCAACTCTCCGAGCTGGCCGACGGCGACAACCCGGCGGCCAAACTGAAGTTGACCGCGGCCAGCGACGACCTGCTCGCGCTGGTACAGGGTCGGCTCAACGTCGCGTCGGCGTGGGCCAGCGGCCGGGTGAAGATCGACGCCAGCTTCATGGACATGATCAAGCTTCGCAAGCTGCTCTGAGTCCCGAGAACCGAGAGACCGGCCCGCTCCCGCTCACCTCCGACCGTTCGACCGGACGGTTGATCTCGTGTGCCGCACCGACGGTGCGACAACCGCTCCCGGGATCGGCAACCGCGGCTGATGTCGCACACGGTGTGCGAGCCGTACCCGCATCGACCTGAGACCGTGTTGACGCGGACTGTGCATCGGTGAGGGGCGACGATGGTGACACCCGGATATCTGGATCAGCCGCCAGCACACGGGGCGGCGACGGCTGGGGTGGACGTCAGCGAGGCGGAGGAGTTCCTGTGCCTGCTGCACCACGAACATCCGGGGCTCGGCGCGGTCCATCGGCGGCTGGAGGCGGTCCGCCGGGAGATCGCCGAGTCCGGCACCTACGTCCACACCGCCACCGAGCTCGCGTTCGGCGCACGGGTGGCATGGCGCAACGCCAGCCGCTGCATCGGGCGGCTGTACTGGCACAGCCTGCTGGTCCGTGACCTGCGCCAGGTCCATACCCCGGCCGGCATCTTCGCCGAGCTGGTACGTCATCTGGAGATCTCGGTCGGCGACTGCGCGGAGCCGGGGTTGGAACCGGGAATGCGTCGCATCCGGCCGGTCATCTCGGTGTTCGCGCCCACCCCGCCGGGCAGCCGGCCGCCCGCACGACTCTGGAACGAACAGCTCATCCGGTACGCGGGGTACCGCCACCACGACGGCACCGTCACCGGTGACCCGCGGTACGAGCGGTTCACCGAGGCCGTGAGCGGGCTCGGCTGGCGGGGCAAGGGTGACCGGTTCGACGTGCTACCGCTGGTGGTCGAGCTGGACGACGGCCGGGCGCACCTGTTCGACCTGCCGGAACACGCGGTCGTCGAGGTGCCGATCGTCCACCCGGAGTACCCGTGGTTCGCCGAACTGGGGTTGCGCTGGCACGCGGTGCCGGCGATCTCCAACATGCGGCTGACCGTCGGCGGGGTGGACTATCCGCTGGCCCCGTTCAACGGCTGGTACATGGGTACCGAGATCGGAGCCCGCAATCTGGCCGACTCCGACCGGTACAACCAACTGCCGGCCGTGGCGGCCCGGCTCGGCCTGAACATGGCCCACGAGAACACGCTGTGGCGTGACCGCGCCCTGGTGGAGCTCAACCGGGCGGTGCTGTGGTCGTTCGAACGGCTCGGGCTGCGGATCACCGATCACCACACCGAGTCCCGCCGCTTCCTCGAACACGTGGCCCGCGAGGAGCGGGCCGGTCGGCCGACGCCGGCCGACTGGACCTGGATCGTGCCGCCGATGTCGGGTGCGGCCACGCCGGTGTTCCACCGCACCTACCACGAGGCCGACCTGAGGCCGGCGTTCTACCTCGACCGGGACGCCCGCGAGTTGAGCACCCGCGGGAACACCGGTTGCCCGGTGCCGCGGCAACGGACGGGATAGCGCGCCGCTCGTACAGAATGGACGGATGCGCGCATGGCAGGTACACCAACCGGGACCTGTCACGACGAACCCCCTGCGGGCGGTGGATCTGCCGGAGCCCACCCCCAAACCCACCGAGCTCCTCGTCCGGGTACGGGCGTGCGGGGTCTGCCGGACGGATCTGCACGTCGCCGAGGGTGACCTGGCGGTGCACCGGCCGGACGTGGTGCCCGGACACGAGGTGGTCGGCACGGTCGCCGCCGTCGGCGCCGACGTCGACGGGTACCTGATCGGCGAGCGGGTCGGCATCGCGTGGCTGCGCCACACCGACCAGACCTGCCGGTACTGCCGGCGGGGTCAGGAGAACCTCTGTCCGTCGGCGCGCTACACGGGGTGGGACGCCGACGGCGGGTACGCCGAGTACGCCACGGTCCCGGCCGAGTACGCGTACCGGCTGCCCGACGGGTACGACGACGCCGAGCTGGCACCGCTGCTGTGTGCCGGCATCATCGGGTACCGTGCCCTGCTGCGCGCCCGGCTCCCGGCCGGGGGCAGGCTGGGCGTTTACGGCTTCGGCGCGTCGGCGCACCTGGCTTGCCAGGTGGCGATGGCACGGGGCGCGCGGGTACATGTGTTGACCCGGTCGGCCGCGGCACAGCGGCTGGCGCTCGAGCTGGGCGCGGCGTCGGCGGGCGACGCCCGCGAGGTACCGCCGGAGCCGCTGGACGCGGCGATCCTGTTCGCCCCGGTCGGTTCCCTGGTACCGGTGGCGCTGGCCGCCCTCGACCGTGGCGGCACTCTCGCCGTCGCCGGAATCCACCTCAGCGACGTACCGACGCTCACCTACGAGCGGCACCTGTTCTACGAGCGTGACCTGCGGAGTGTCACCGCCAACACGCGGGCGGACGGACACGAGTTCCTCGCCTTCGCGGCGAGGAACAGACGACGGGTCAGCGTCACGCCGTACCCGCTCGAGGCTGCCGACCGCGCCCTGGCCGACCTGGCCGCCGACCGGGTCACCGGTGCCGCGGTACTCATCGCCTAACGACCCGCGCGACCCCAGTCGCGATCGGTCCGGACCTCGTCGGGGTCGGCGAACAGGCCGGTGAGGTCGGCGGCGACGTAGGTCGGGCGCTGTTGTGCCGGCGCGTCCGCGAGGTCGGCGAGCTGGCTGACCCCGGTCAGGACGAGCAGGCTGTCCATACCGGCCCGGTTGGCGCCCTCGACGTCGGTGTCGATCCGGTCGCCGACCACCAGTGGACGTTTGGCCGCGCGTACCCGGGCGAGGTGCTGGAAGAGCGTCGGCTCCGGCTTTCCCACGACCACGTCGGGTCGTCGGTTCAGGGCGGTGGCCAGCGCGGCGACGAGCGAGCCGTTACCGGGCAGCGGTCCACGCGGCGACGGCAGCGTACGGTCGGTGTTCGTCGCGACCCAGATCGCACCGGCGCGGATCGCCACCGAAGCCTCGGCCAGCTGGGCCCAGCCGACCTGGGGCCCGTACCCCTGGACCACGGCCGCCGGCTTCTCGTCGGCCGACCGGACCGGGCGCAGTCCGACGTCGGCGATCTCCGCCGCCAACGCCGGGGCGCCGACCACCAGCACCGGGCTACCGGCCGGCAGCCGCTCGGCGAGTACCGCCGCGGACGCCTGTGCGGATGTGATGACCTCGCCCGCCTCGGCGGGGACACCGAGCCCGGTCAGCAGCGCCGCGACGTCGGTCGCGCGACGGGACGCGTTGTTCGTCGCGTAGGCCCGCGCCGTGCCGTGCCGCCGCAGTTGATCGAGCGCCTCGCGTGCCCCGGCCACCGGCTGGTCCCCCAGGTACACGACCCCGTCCAGGTCCAGAATCACCAGGTCGTAACGGTCGATGAGGGCACCGGTCACCGGCCGTCGCCGTCCGTCCGCATACCGCCGACCGAGCCCCCGCCCGGCTCCGCGTGCTCGCCTTCGTCGACAGCGTCGGCCTCGGCATCGATGTCGATGTCGAAGGCGGCGGCGGCGGCGGCGGCGGCGTTAGTTTCGGTACCGTCGCGTTCATCGTCAACGACGGCGTCGACTTCGATGCCGTCGTCAATGTCGTCGTCCTGGTCGTCCTCGTCGTCCTCGTCGTCCTCGTCCTCGTCGTCCTGGTCGTCGTCGAATGCGCCGTCGTCGTCTTCGAGGACGACGCCGTCGAGCTCCAGCAGCCGTTCGGTGGCGTCGGTGGCCAGTTCCTCGTCGATCTCCGCGACCCGGGCGAACCATTCCCGTGCCTCGTCGCGACGGCCGGCGGTCAGGAGCGATTCCGCGTACGCGTACCGCAGGCGCACCACCCACACCTCACGCGACGGGCTGGTCAACTCGGGTACCTGCAACATCGACACCGCCGCGTCCCGCTGGCCGAGGTCGCCCCGCGCACCGGCGGCGACGATCAGCAACTCGATCGCCTCGTCCGCGGCGAGCTTGGACCGGTCCGCGGTACGGAAGATGTCAACGGCCCGCTCCGGCCGGCCGAGCGCGCGCTCACAGTCGGCGATGACGGCGATGTGGGTCTGCCGTCCGGTCAGCCGATGGTAGGTGCGCAGTTCGGTGATGGCCGTCTGCCATTCCCCGTTGTGGTACGACGCCACTCCGAGCGCCTCCCGCACGGCGGCGATGCGTGGTGCGAGCTGCCGGGCGGCACGGGCATGGGCCAGCGCCGTCTCGGGTTCGACGTCGAGGAGGTGCCCGGCGGCCACCAGGTGCCGGGCGATCTGGTCGGCCGTCGGCGTCGGCAGTCCACGAAGCTCCCCACGTACGTCGGAGGTCAGCTCGCGGGGATCGATCTCGTCAGACAGCGCCGGAGCCGTGTGCGGACCGGTGTCGTCGACCGGATGCGCGGTGTGCGCGTGAACCGGCCCGCGGTCCCGGGCCCGCTCGCCGCTCCGGTCACGGTCCTGCTGGCCGTGCGTCCGGTCGTCACGCCGGCCGCGGTCACCGTCGTATCGTCGCCCGTGGTCGCCGTCGTCGCGCCCGCTGTACGACCTCGGGCGGTCCGTGTCCGCGGGCCGACGTCCCGTCTCCGGCCGTGGGTTCTCGCGGGGCGCCTGGCCGCGTGGGCTGTCGACGCCATCCCGACGCTCGTACGCGGGGCGGCCCGGAGCGCTGTCCCGGCCCTCAAACCCCGGACGACCCGGAGCGCCGTCCCGACGCTCGTACGCGGGGCGGCCCGGAATGTTGTCCCGGCCACCGTACGCCGGACGGTTGCCACCGCGGTCCCGGTCTCCAGTGCGGGGACGATCGTCTCGACGCTGGTACCCGCCTGCGGTCGGTCGACCGCGATCGAACCCACCACGCTCGCCGTCGCGCGGTCGGCCTCCGCCGGTACCGCTGGATCGATCGGGTCCGACGCTCGGACGCCGGTCGCCCGCGTCCCGGTCATGCCAGCTCGGGCGCCGGTCGTCCCTGGGCGCACCACCGGTGGAGTCCCGCCGGTTGTCGCCCTGCGGACGATCTGGACGACCCGCATCGTCGCGACGCCGGTCGCCGGCAGGACCCCGGTCAGCGCGGCCGTCACGATATCCACCACCGGCCGAGCCACGATCGTCATGGGGGCCGCGGTATCCGCCTCCGCCGCTCGATCCACGGTCGTCACGATTGAACGACCGACCGCCAGCTGCGGGACCATTGTCACGCGGACCGCGGTACCCACCACCCGAGGACGAACCACGGTCGTCACGATTGAATGGCCGGCCACCCGAGGCCGGACCACCGCTGAACGGCCGACCACCCGAGGCCGGACCACCGCGGTCCGGCGCACCGCGGTAACCGCCGCCGCCCGAACCACGATCATCACGATTGAACGACCGCCCACCGGACGCAGGACCACCACTGTCCCGGGGACCGCGATAGCCGCCGCCGGCCGACGAGCCTCGGTATCCACCACCGGCGGAGCCCCGATCGTCACGCGGACCGCGGTAACCGCCGCCGGCACCCGATCCACGGTCGTCACGGTTGAACGACCGACCACCCGAAGCCGGACCACTGCCGTCCCGGGGACCGCGGTACCCACCGCCGGCACCCGATCCACGATCGTCGCGGTTGAACGACCGACCACCGGACGCGGGACCACCAGCATCCCGGGGACCGCGATAGCCGCCACCGGAGGACGGGCCTCGATATCCACCGCCGGCGGAGCCTCGATCGTCACGTGGACCGCGGTATCCGCCTCCGCCGCTCGATCCACGGTCGTCGCGGTTGAACGAGCGACCACCGGACGCGGGTCCCCCGCCGTCACGCGCACCGCGGTAACCCCCGCCGGCACCGCCCGCCGCGCCCGAACCACGATCGTCGCGATCACCGCGGTAGCCGCCGCCCGCGGCACCTCGGTCATCACGTGGGCCGCGGTACCCACCGCTGGGGCGATCCCGGTCGAAGCTCGATGACTTCCCGCGATCTCCGGACGAAAATCCGCCTCTCGGGCCGGTCGGCCCGGAATCGCGTCTGGAGCCGGTACCGCCACGGACCTCGGTGCTGCGCGGTCGATCGTCACGCTGTCGGTCACGATTGTCGCCGTGACGGGGACCCGCTCCCGGTGATCTGTCATCGCCGCGCCGAGGCGAGGGCGAACCGCCGCCGTCATTGCGTCCGCGGCGGTCTTCGGGCGGAGAGTTCACGGGTACATCCCCTACGAGGTGGTGCATGGTCTGGCGGTCAACGTTGCTGATATGTTTTCAGGTCGGGGGCTTGCCCCGGGGTGGGGTGGGCCTCCGACCTGAAAATGGTGGTGGTTGTCCGGCGGTGTCCTACTCTCCCACACCCTCACGAGTGCAGTACCATCGGCGCTGGAAG
>JAVHWE010000199.1:0-12292 GCA_032160285.1 Micromonosporaceae bacterium
GCGCCTCGCTGGGTATCGTCCGCGCCACCCGGGCGCTGGCCCTGCTTCGGGGCCGGGACTACGCGCTGCCGCAGGACGTCCAGCACGTCGCGGCGGACATTCTGCGCCACCGTCTCGTGCTGTCCTATGACGCGCTGGCCGACGACATCCCGGCCGACCATGTGGTCGAGCGGGTTCTCGCCGCCGTACCGCAGCCGACCGTGGCGCCCCGTCAGGAGTCGATGCCGAACGGCGCGCCGCCAGCCGGTGCCCAGGGTCCACAGCAGACCGGTTCGTGGCCGCGGCGGACCGCGTGAGAATTACCAGCTCCGACGAGGGCGCGGTTGGGGCGTCGCGGTGAGCCCGCCGGGCCGGTCGGCGCTGGGTCGGCTGCGACACCGGATCGCATCGGCGGCCGCGGAGCCGGACGCCGCGATGGACTTTCCGGCCAGCGGTACCCAACTCGACGACGGGCGGGCCGAACTCGTCCTGGCGAAGTTGCAGTTGCTCATCACCCGCAAGCTCGACGGCCTGCTGCAGGGCGACTATCTCGGCCTGCTGCCGGGGCCCGGTACCGAGGCGGGGGAGTCCCGGGAGTACCGCGCGGGCGACGACGTGCGCCGGATGGACTGGCCGGTCACCGCGCGTACCCAGGTGCCGCACGTCCGGCAGACCGTGGCCGACCGCGAACTGGAGACCTGGCTCGCCGTCGACCTGTCAGCCAGCCTCGACTTCGGTACCGCCCGCTGCCTCAAGCGTGACCTCGCGGTCGCCGCCGCGGCGGCGGTCGCGCACCTGACCGTGCGCGGTGGCAACCGGATCGGCGCCGTCGTCGGCACCGGCGGCACCCGGGTCCGGCTGCCCGCCCGCTCCGGCCGCAAGGACGCCAACGGCCTGCTGCGCCAGATCGCCCGCACCCCGGTCCGGGCCGGCCGCGACGACCTCGGCGCCCTGGTCGACATGCTCAACCGCCCGCCCCGCCGGCGCGGCCAGGCGGTGGTCATCTCCGACTTCCTCGGCCCGGTCGAGTCCTGGGCGCGCCCGCTGCGCAAACTCGGTGTACGCCACGACGTACTCGCCGTGGAGATCGTCGACCCGCGTGAGCTGGAGCTGCCCGATGTCGGCGTGATGGCGTTCGTCGAGCCGGAGACGGGTGCGCTGCACGAGGTGCAGACCGCCGATCCCGCGCTGCGTGAGCGGTACGCCGCGGCGGCGGCGACCCAGCGTTCGGCGATCGCGACCGCGCTGCGTGCCGCCGGCGCCGCCCACCTACGCCTGCGCACCGACTCCGACTGGCTGCTCGACATCGTGCGGTTCGTCGCCGCGCAACGCCACGCCCGTACCAGGGGGACCACCCGATGATCCGTTTCCTCGCCCCGTGGTGGCTGCTCGCCGTCATCCCGGTTCTCGCCGTCGCCGGCGCCTACGTCTACCGGCAGTGGCGACGCAAGGCCTTCGCCGTCCGGTTCACCAACGTGGACCTGCTGAAGGTGCTGGCGCCGCGCGGCATCGGCCCGCGGCGGCACCTGGCCGCCGGTGCGTTCATCGCCGCCCTGCTCGTCCTGGTCGCCGGGATGGCCCGGCCGTCGGTGGACACCAGGGAACCGTTGGAGCGCGCCACCATCATGCTGGCCATCGACGTGTCGCTGTCGATGGAGGCCACCGACGTCGCCCCGTCGCGGATCGACGCCGCGCGCACCGCCGCCGCCGAGTTCGTCAAGAGCCTGCCGGCGAGCTTCAACGTGGGTCTGGTGGCGTTCGCGAAGTCGGCGAACGTCCTCGTCTCGCCGACCAAGGAGCGGGCCGCGATCCAGCAGGGCCTCGCCGGCCTGCAACTGGCTCAGTCGACCGCCACCGGTGAGGCCGTCTTCTCGTGCCTGGACGCGCTGCGCAGCGTACCGGCCGACGGCGCGAAGGGCCTTCCACCGGCCCGGATCGTGCTGCTGTCGGACGGGTACCGCACGTTCGGCCGCTCGATCGAGGAGGCGGCCACCGCGTCGGACGCGGCGAACGTTCCGGTGTCGACGATCGCTTTCGGCACCGACACCGGGATGATCGAAATCGATGGCCAGACCCAGCGGGTACCGGTGGACCGGCCGTCGCTGCAGAAGCTCGCCGAAACCACCAAGGGTCACTTCTACGAGGCCGCCTCGGCCGCCCAACTCAAGCGGGTCTACCAGGACATGGGCAGTTCGATCGGGTACCGAACCAAGCCCCGCGAGGTGACCCAGTGGTACGTGGGAATGGCGTTGCTGTTCGCCCTCGCCGCGGCCGGTATGAGCCTGTTGTGGACGTCGCGGCTGCCGTGACCGGTAGCTGCCGGGATTCGTCCGGGCACCCGACTGGTCGCCCGCGATGACGCAGACTTCCGGCGTGCGCTGGTGGTCACTCTGTTTCGTCTCGCTGTTCCTGATGATCGGCGCGTGGTCGCTGGCGCTGCCGGTCAACGGCGCGTACGACGAGAAGCAGCACCTGGTCCGGGCGTACGCCGTGGCGTCGGGCCAGCTGGCGCCGGCCGGCACGGCGCTGGACACGCGGGGCTACCGGATCGACGCGTTCGCGGCACCGCGCAGCCTCCTGCCGCTGGGTACGAGCGTCGACTGCACCTGGTGGCAGCCGCCGAAGCCGGCGGGTTGTCAGCGCTGGACGAACGACCGTCGGCGGGTACTGACGCCGACGCGGGCGAGCCGGTACAGCCCGCTCTACTACGCGGTGGTCGGCCTGCCGCTGCTGGGACACCCCGATCGGGGCGGCATCGTGCTGGCGCGTCTGATGTCGGCGTTCGCGGCGGCGCTGCTGCTGGGCAGCGCGGTGTGGTTGGCGTTGCGCTCGGGCCGTCGCCTGCTGGCGGTGGCGGTGGTCGCGGTGGTCACCCCGACCGCTCTGGACCTGGCCGGAGCCGTCAACCCGAACGGGTTGGAGATCGCCGCCGGGATTCTGGTCGGTACGGCGCTGGCGGTCTCGCTGCTCGACCGCGTCGACCGGGTCACCTTGTGGTCGGCGTCGGTCGGCTCGGTTCTCCTCCTGACGGTCCGGGAGTTGGGCCCCCTTCTGCTGGCCCTGGTCGTTGCGGCGGCGGCGCTGCTGGCGGGTCGGTACCGGATCGTCGCCCTGGCCCGGCGCCGCGACGCCCGGTGGATCGTCGGCGGCGGCTGGCTGGTCGGTGCGGTCTACGCGGCGTGGTGGCTGCTGTACTCGGGTGGCGTGGCAACCAGTGACCCGCCGGAGCCGGCCGTCCTCGGTCCGCGACAGTTGATCATTGAGCTGGGGCAGCGCGTCCCGTCATACCTCAACCAGATGGTGGCCAAGTTCAGCTACGGCGAGTTCGATGTCTCGCCGGTGGTCGCGGTCTGCTGGTACCTGCTGCTGGGGCTGGTCGTGGTCGTGTCATTGCGGTCCGCGAGCCCACGGGCCCGGCTCGTCGTGGCGGGACTCGGCGCGGCCTGCCTCGGTGTGCTGATATTGCTGGACGTGTACTACCTGCCGCGGTTCGGCTGGTTCGCGCAGGGCCGCTACGCGATGCCGGCCGCGGTCGCGGTGCCGTTCTTCGCGACGGTGGCCGGTCGCGTCGAGGATCGCCGGGGCAGGGTGGCGGTCGCGGCGGCGGTTCTCACCGTGCCGCTGCACGGGTACGCGCTCGCCGCGGTGATGACCCGGTTCTCCGCCGGCGTGGGCGCGCCGCTACGGGCGTTCGCCGGTTCGCCGCTTCCCGGCGTGGGTCGGGTTCTGCCGCCGGTGGTTCTGCTGGCGGGCGCGGTTCTGCTCTGGGGCACCGTACTGGTCGCCGGTGCCCGGATGGCGGCCGACATCCGGGCCGGGACGACCCCGCGAACCGCCGGCGCGGTGCCGCGCCAGCGTTCGGCCGAGGTCGGGGCTGGCCTGGATATGCCGGCGCTTTCTCAATGGCTGACCAGGACGAAGATGACGGCGACCCAGACGGTGGCGAGGGTGAAGCACAGCGGGGCGAGGTAGCGGCTCATCGACGGCTCCCGGGTAGGAAAGGCGGGCGGTGCGACCGGGTGTTCGGTACGAGCCGTGGTCAGGTGTCGCGGCCGGACGTCGATGCCGCGCGAGGACGGGTGAACCTCGTCAGGGCGGACGCGGGGGCGGCGCGACAGGCGCGCGTCAGATTCGGATTCAGACGCGGACCCGGCCACGACTCGGAGGATCGCCATCTCTCACAGCGATCACCTCCAAAAGGGCCGGGACGGGCCGGGCGGCCGGGAGCGGCCGTCCGCCAAACGCGGCTCACTGTACACCCGCGGGGGCCCGCGATCACCTCCCCCGTACGGGGGTCGGCTGCCCGGTTGCGGGTCGTAACGCATAGTCTCCGCACAGGACTTCGCGGCCGGTCGGACGGGTTGGGGCCGCGGCCGACCGGACGGGTGAGGGGAGCGGTGTGGCGCGGACGGTGTTGGTCACCGGCGGTAACCGGGGGATCGGGTTGGCGATCGCCCGCGGGTTCGCCGCGCAGGGCGACCGGGTAGCGGTGACGCACCGGGGTGACCGGGCGCCGGCCGACCTGTACGGGGTGGTGTGCGACGTCACCGACCCCGCCGCGGTCGACGCGGCCTTCAGCAAGGTCGAGGCTGACCTCGGCCCGGTGGAGGTGCTCGTCGCGAACGCCGGCATCACAGACGACACGCTGCTGCTGCGCATGTCCGAGGACCAGTTCACCCGGGTCATCGACACGAACCTGACCGGTGCGTACCGGTGCGCCAAGCGGGCCGCGTCGAAGATGTTGCGGGCGAAGTGGGGCCGGATGGTGTTCGTCTCGTCGGTGGTCGGGCTCTACGGCAGCGCCGGGCAGGTCAACTACGCGGCGAGCAAGGCCGGTCTGGTCGGCATCGCGCGGTCGATCACCCGCGAACTCGGCAGCCGCAACATCACCGCGAACGTGGTGGCACCGGGGTTCGTCGAGACCGACATGACCGACGCGCTGCCCGACGATCGCAAGAAGGCGTACCGGGAGGCGATTCCGCTCGGCCGGTTCGCCACGCCCGACGAGGTCGCCAACGCGGTGACGTGGCTTGCCGGCGACGCGGCCGGTTATATCAGCGGAGCGGTGATCCCGGTCGACGGCGGCCTGGGCATGGGCCATTAAGGAGATTTCACGATGTCGGGACTTCTCGTCGGCAAGCGGCTACTCATCACCGGTGTCATCACCGACCAGTCGATCGCCTTCTCCGTGGCGCGGATCGCGCAGGAGGAGGGCGCCCAGATCGTACTCACCGGCTTCGGCCGGATGTCGCTGGTCGAGCGGATCGCCAAGCGACTGCCCAAGGACGCGCCGGTACTCGAACTGGACGTCACCAACGCCGAGCACCTCGACGGGCTCGCCGACCGGGTCCGCGAGCACACCGACGGCCTCGACGGCGTCGTGCACTCGATCGGCTTCGCGCCGGCCACCTGCCTTGGCGGCGGTTTCCTCGACGCGCCGTGGTCGGACGTGGCCATCGCGCTGCACGTGTCCACATACTCGTACAAGTCGCTGGCGATGGCGTGCCTGCCGTTGATGGACCGCGGCGGTGCCGTGGTCGGCCTGACCTTCGACGCGACCAAGGCCTGGCCGGTGTACGACTGGATGGGCGTGGCCAAGGCGGGCCTGGAGTCGGCGAACCGGTACCTCGCCCTGCACCTGGGTGGCCGGGGCATCCGGTCCAACCTGGTTTCGGCCGGGCCGTTGCGCACGATGGCCGCGAAGTCGATTCCCGGCTTCGACCAGTTCGAGGACGCCTGGGCCGCGCGGGCCCCGCTGGGCTGGAGCCTCACCGACCAGGAGCCGGCCGCGCGGGCCTGCGCGGCGCTGCTGTCGGACTGGTTCCCGGCGACCACCGGGGAGATCGTCCACGTGGACGGTGGCTACCACGCGATCGGCGCCTGACAGTTACCCGGGGGGTCGTGACGGCGCTCGGCGCGCCGAGCAAGATATCGGCATGGAGTACGACGCATTTCTGCTGGTTTCGTTCGGCGGGCCGGAAGGGCCCGACGACGTCATGCCGTTCCTGGAGAACGTGACCCGGGGCCGGGGCGTGCCGGCGGCGCGGCTGGCCGAGGTGGCCGAGCACTACCGCCACTACGGCGGCGTATCGCCGATCAACGCGCAGAACCGCGCGCTGCTCGCCGCGCTCGGGCCGGCACTGCCCGGGCTGCCGCTGTACTGGGGCAACCGCAACTGGCACCCGTACCTCGCCGACACCGTGGCGGCCATGCGCGACCACGGGGTACGGCGGGCGCTCGCGTTCGTGACCAGCGCCTACGGCTCGTACTCGGCCTGCCGGCAGTACCTCGACGACATCGACCGGGCCCGCGCGGAGGTCGGGCCCGGCGCGCCGGAGATCGACAAGGTCCGGCACTTCCACGACCACCCTGGCTTCGTCATGCCGCACGCCGACGCGGTCACCGCCGCCCTCAACACGCTGCCGGAGCGCTCGCCGGCCCGGACCCGGCTGGTGTTCACCGCGCACTCCATCCCGACGCAGATGGAGGCGACCAGCGGACCGGAGGGTGGCCGGTACACCGCGCAGCTGCGCGAGACCGCCGCGCTCGTCGCCGGCGCGGGCGCGCCTGAGCTGGCGTGGGACCTGGTGTGGCAGAGCCGATCGGGTCCGCCGCAGGTACCGTGGCTGGCCCCCGACGTCAACGACCACCTGGCGACGCTCGCCGCCGAGGGGGTCCGCAACGTGGTGGTGTCGCCGATCGGGTTCGTCTCCGACCACCTGGAGGTGCTCTGGGATCTCGACAACGAGGCCGCCGGGACCGCCCGCAAGGTGGGGATGGCGTTCGCCCGCGCGGCCACCCCCGGTACCGACCCGCGGTTCGTGGCGATGGTGACCGACCTGGTCGCGGAGCGGGTGGGTCCGCACAACGCCAGGCACGCCCTCGGTACGGTCCCGACCTGGGATGTCTGCCCGGTGGGCTGCTGTGCTCCGACCCGCCCGTAGGCTGGGCCGATGACGCATCGCAAGGTCATCGAGTCCTGGCTCACGGACATGGACGGCGTGCTCGTCCACGAGGGACACCCGGTACCCGGTGCGCCCGAGTTCGTCAGCAAGCTGACCGCGTCGGGCAAGCCGTTCCTGGTGCTGACGAACAACTCGATCTACACCGCCCGGGACCTGCGCGCCCGGCTGGGCCGGATGGGCATCGACGTACCGGAGTCGTCGATCTGGACGTCCGCGCTGGCCACGGCCCAGTTTCTGGACGATCAGCGGCCGGGCGGGACCGCCTACGTGATCGGGGAGGCCGGCCTGACCACGGCGCTGCACGACATCGGCTACGTGCTGAGCAACACCGAACCCGACTACGTGGTGCTCGGCGAGACCCGCACGTACAGCTTCGAGGCCATCACCACGGCGATCCGTCTGATCAACGACGGCGCCCGGTTCATCGCGACCAACCCGGACGCGACCGGCCCGTCCAATGAGGGCGCGCTGCCGGCGTGCGGTTCGGTGGCCGCGCTGATCTCGAAGGCGACCGGCGTCGAACCGTACTTCATTGGCAAACCCAACCCGATGATGATGCGGTCGGCGCTCAACACCATCAACGCGCACTCGGAGACCACCGCGATGATCGGCGACCGGATGGACACCGACGTGCTGTGCGGCCTGGAGGCCGGGCTGGCCACGATCCTGGTCCTGACCGGCATCAGCAAACGGGCCGACGTCGACCGGTACCCGTACCGGCCGTCACGGATCCTGGACTCGGTCGCGGAGCTGATCGACGAGGTTTGAGCGGCCGGGCGTTACAGCATCGGAGCGTTGCAGGCGGCCACCAGCGCGTGCCGGCAGGACGCCAGCAGCGGCCGTAGCGCGGCGTCGCGCTGCCGCGCCTCGAACCCGTTGACGGCGCCGCCCGGCGCGGCGTGTTCGGCCAGCGCCAGCACCCGGTCCAGGACACTGGCCCGGGCGTACAGCCGGCGCGCCCGGGGGTCGTACCCGGGCGGCAAATCGGTGGCGTTGTCCGGGCGGCGCAGCGCGGCGAGCGCACCGGCCAGTTCCGGACGCCACTGGGCCACATCCAGCTTGGTCAACGCGCTCGTGGCCTCGACCAGGGTGCGGGACAGCTCCGCCTCCGCCTCCGCCGCGCTGATCTCGCCGACCGGTGGCCGAACCGGCTCCGGTAACGGGTAACACCGCCACAGCACCGTCTCGAACGTCATGCCGGAACCGGAGGTGTGGCTGCGCACCTGCGGTATCAGGCCCAAACCGGGGGTGACAACACCCTCGCCGGCGACCAGCGCGGCGCCGGTGAACGGCCCCGGACCGGGCAGGCCGGCAGGGTCGCCGGGGGCCGGCAGCACCAGCCGGATCTCGTCCGGGTGCCACCGCGACAGCACGCTGAGGCCCTCGCCGAGCGGGACATCGGTCCAGGTACCGGGTGCGTCGGCGACGAGGTGCTCCTCATCGCCGGCGATCTCATCGGCGACGTCGTCGTAGGGCAGCAGGCCGGCACGCCAGGCCCGGACCCAGGCGACGAACCTGGTCGACCGGCGCACGGTGAGGGTCGCCGCGTGCGCTGCGGGAGACATGTTCGCCACTGTACGTGCTGCGTGCCATGGCTGTCTCGCTTCCGGTGACGGCTCGTTCGGGTACCCCGACGACATCGTCGGCCATCGCGTTTCCGCTGAAGTTTCCATCGAGCACGATGGGCGCGTCGGCGCGGCGGACCCGCGGTACGGCCGCTAGCCTGGCCCGCTGTGGGGATGTACGACAACGACGTTCTCGCCGGCGGCCGCCGGCCCCGCCGGGTGGTGCCCGAGGTCGACGCCGAGGCCGAAATGGTCGTGGAGGACGTCGGGTCCGGGTTCTGCGGCGCGGTGGTCGGGTTCGAGTCCGGCGCGGTCGTCCTGGAGGACCGGCACCGCCGCCGCCGCAACTTTCCCCTGCTGCCGGCCGCGTTCCTGCTCGACGGCGCGGTCGTCACGCTGCGCCGACCGGTCGCCGGGCCGGTGGTGGTCGCGCCCCGGCGTACCGCGTCCGGCTCGACCGCGCTGCCCGGTCGCGCCCCACGGGTCGCCCGGGCCGGCCGGATCTGGGTCGAGGGCATCCACGACGCGGCGCTCCTGGAGCGGATCTGGGGCGACGACCTGCGGATCGAGGGCGTGGTGGTGGAGCCGCTGGACGGGATTGACGCGCTGGCCGAGGAGGTGCGCGGGTTCGGTCCCGGCCCCGGCCGCCGGCTCGGTGTCCTCGTCGACCACCTGGTCGCCGGTTCGAAGGAAAGCCGGATCGTGGCCGCGGTCGATTCGCCGTACGTGCTGGTCACCGGCCATCCGTACGTCGACGTGTGGCAGGCGGTGAAGCCGAGCCTGCTCGGCATCCGGGCGTGGCCGGAGGTCCCCCGCGGTCAGCCGTGGAAAGAGGGCGTCTGCGCCGCGCTCGGGGTGGCCGAGCCGGCCGAGATGTGGCGGCGGATCCTCCGGTCGGTATCGAGCTTCCGCGACGTGGAGACCCCGCTCATCGGCGCCGTCGAGCGCCTGATCGACTTCGTCACCGCGCCGTCGGCCTGAGCCGGACGAGGCGTCGGCGTCACATCGCCGGCCACGGGTCGCGGGTGAAGACGAAGGTCGCGATGTCGAGCGCCGTCACCGCGCCGGTACGACCCCGCCGTACCCGCAGCACCTCGCCGTCGTTGGGCCCCGACCGGCCGCGCCACCGGTCCGGGCCGTCCGCGGTGAACCGGGACGCCCCGCCCGGCTCCGACACCGG
Source organism: Micromonosporaceae bacterium (assembly GCA_032160285.1). Classification (GTDB taxonomy): domain Bacteria; phylum Actinomycetota; class Actinomycetes; order Mycobacteriales; family Micromonosporaceae; genus Planosporangium. The sequence goes on from JAVHWE010000199.1 coordinate 9,690, forward strand.
GATCACCACCAGCTCACGGCTGCGGGCGTCCCAGGCCACCTGGAACTCCTGCCCCATCCACCACCAGCGGCCGGTCAACGGCTCCGCCTCTGCCGGCGGCAGGGCACCCGGCCGCCAGGCGGTCGGCCGGCTCGACTCGCGGTCCAGCACCGCGGTCAGCACCTCCCGGCCGACGTCGCCGATACCGCCGCCGTAGACGGTGTACGCGTTCGCGAAGGCGACCACCCCGGTACGCGTCGGCCGGTGCACCGCGAGGATGGCGAGGTAACCCGGCATCGAGCCGGTATGGCCCACGAACACCCGCTCGCCGCGCCGCCACAGCTGCACACCCAGGCCGTACCCGGCGGTCCACGACCGGAGGTCGCTGATCACGGCCGGTGCGCACATCTCCCGTACCGTCGCCGGGTCCAGGACGGGCGGCCGCCGGTCGGCCTGGCTCGTCGCCTGCGGATCGGCCAGGAACGCCGCCCAGCGGGCCAGGTCGTTCGGCGTCGACCAGAGCTGCCCGGCGGGTGCCATCGCGCCGGCGTCGTGACGCGGCTCCTCCCGCAGCGTGCCGTGCCAGGGATGGACCACGTAGCCGCGGGCGAACGGCTCGGTGGCGTGGTACGTGGTGCGGGTCATGCCGAGCGGTCCGAGGATCCGGCCGGTGATCAGGTCGGCCCACGGTTCGCCGGTCAGCCGGGTGAGGACCGCGCCCAGCAGCCCGTACGCGAGGTTGGAGTAGTGGTAGCCACGGTGCGCCGGATAGGTGATCTTGTCCGCGGCCAGGCTGGCCAGGAAGCGGTCGACCGGCATGCCGGCCGACCGTTCCCACCACTCGCCGTCGGGCTCGCGTTGCAGCCCGGACACGTGGCCGAGCAGTTGACGCAGCGTCAGATCCCCGAACGGGGTGTCCGGCAGGTGCCGGCGCAGCGGGTCGTCGAGGGCCAGCATCCCCTCGTCGCGCAGCGCGAAGACCACCGCGGCGGTCATCGTCTTGGTGATCGAACCGATCCGGAACTGGGTGTTCGGCTCCGGGTGGGGAAAGTCGCCGGCGCCGGTGAAGTGCACCGACTGCCCTCCCCGTACCACCACCGCGGCCAGCGCCGGTACCCGGCCGCGGGCCTGCGCCTGGGCGACGATCTCGTTGACCCGTTGGGCGGTCTCGGGCAGCAGTGGCATAACCGATCAACGTCCCCCGCCCGCTCGGCGTTACCGGTACCCGGCGACCAGCATGGCCGGTACCCGGCGACCAGCATGGCCGGCACGGATGGCGCCGGTCGCCGGAAATGACGCCCGGTCGCCGGGGATGGCCGTCGCGAAACGTGCGTGGGCGTGTCACGATCGAAGCGTGGCCCTGTTGTGGCTTGTGGTAGCGGTGGGCCTGGCGATCGCCGAGGTCTTCACCGGTACGCTCGTGTTGATCATGTTGGCCGCCGGCGCGCTGGCCGCAGCCGGTATGGCGGCGCTGGATGGCGCGTTGTGGGCACAGGGCGGGGCGTTCGCGATCGTGTCGGCGCTCGCCCTCGTGGTGGTACGGCCGGCGCTACGGCGCCGACTGGTCGACTACGGCGGTGCCGACGCCCAGATCGGGCTCGGCGCTATCGAGGGCTCGACCGGCCTGGTGTTGGAGCGGGTCGACGCCGATCATGGTTTGGTGAAGATCGACGGTGAGATGTGGCGGGCCCGGTCATTCGACGGGACCCAGGAGTACGAGCCGGGCGAGCGGGTGCGAGTGATCGAGCTCAAGGGCGCGACGGCGATGGTGTGGAGGGACTGAGACTCTCGTGGACACTGGTCAGGTACTACTCCTCGGACTGGCGGCTCTGGTCGCGCTGTTCGTGGTGATAACGCTGCTGCGCTCGGTGCGGGTGGTGCCGCAGCAGCGCATGGACGTGGTGGAGCGGCTGGGCCGCTACCAGCGCACCCTCAAGCCCGGCCTGAATCTGCTGCTGCCGTTCATCGACGCGGTCCGCACCAAGGTGGACATGCGCGAGCAGGTGGTCAGTTTCCCGCCGCAGCCGGTGATCACCTCCGACAACCTGGTCGTGTCGATCGACACGGTGCTGTACTTCAAGGTCGTCGATCCGGTCCGGGCCACCTATGAGATCGCCAATTTCCTGCAGGCGATCGAGCAGCTCACCGTGACGACGCTGCGGAACGTGATCGGCTCGCTCGACCTCGAGAAGGCGCTGACCAGCCGCGAGGAGATCAACCGGCACCTGTCCGGGGTCCTGGACGAGACGACCGGTCGGTGGGGTATCAAGGTGACCCGGGTCGAGATCAAGGCGATCGAACCGCCGCCGAGCATCCGCGACTCGATGGAGAAGCAGATGCGCGCCGAGCGGGAGCGCCGCGCGACGATCCTGACCGCCGAGGGCCACAAGCAGGCGCAGATCCTGTCCGACGAGGGGGTGAAGCAGGCGGCGGTGCTGCGGGCCGAGGGCGACCGGACGTCGCGCATCCTGCAGGCCGAGGGACAGGCCAAGGCGATCAAGACCGTTTTCGACGCGATCCACACCGCCGACCCCAACCCCCAGGTGCTGGCGTACCAGTACATGCAGGCGTTGCCGCAGATCGCGGCCGGTGCGTCCAACAAGATCTGGATCGTACCGGCGGAG